>NZ_JANMZH010000574.1:0-44253 GCF_031383065.1 Microcoleus sp. OTE_8_concoct_300
ATATATAGATGGTTGCGACCCACTCACTCGGCTGTAATAACAAAACGGTCATAGTAGCAGTAATATGCTTACCGGGAAACTGCGAGAGAAAGGAGGAAAAGGCAGACCGCTGGTTAGTATGGTATGCCCTGCTGTAAAAAATAACCCATGTTTGTTGTACGAAAAGAGTTTTTGGTCTTAGGAAATAGGACTTCTGCGTGGGTTCCCTACGAGGGGATAAAGGGCGTAAAAGCTCAGAGATGCTGTGTAAGACTCCGATCGTCTTTGATGACGAATATTCAGCAATGAATATCCCCAATAGAGCGACGGCAAACGAGACACGAAGCCCGAATTATAACGGTACTCCGTTTAGTTTGGGTATTTCACATCCGCGACAGCTTAATAACTAAAAATCCACTCCTCTGAATCCTAAAAGCGCTGGCGAGGGCGAAGTCAATCTAATAGGACGCTGCACGATCCGACTCTCAGAAACCAGATTTTTTAACTCTGATTGAAGGTTTCAACGAAGTATGGGGGTTAAAAAACCTGATTCCTGCGTCCAAGACTATCTAAAACCTAAAATCTAAAATCTTAAATCTAAAATCGACTCATGAATGCCGATCGATTATCTTCAGCCTGAGTCCATAAATTTACCGTCAGGATTGGGAACACAACAATTACATCAAAAATTAAATAATTTAGTGATAAATCAGAGTTATGTAAAGATTTCCCTTATATGTAAATATATAAGTTACGATCCAAAGGATGATTGTATGGAAGCGCTCCGCCAGCAAGTTACAGTATTGACGCAACAAGTAGAAGCCCTCTACAAACTCATAGAAAATCTCAATGAAAAGTTCTTGGAGTCCGCCCAGGAGACGAAGCTGGCCCAGCAGCAGAGAAACGACTGCTCTGGAACGGTAGGAAATGACAAAATCTCGTCTTATCAAAGCTACAGCCGTCTCGACGGGCTCCTCGAACACAAAGACATACTGTTAGATGACAGCTACTTCGACAAGAATTCTCAAAGTCTGGACAAAGAGCTGAGCGCAGAGATTCAAATCCAGCGCTTAACAGCTCAGCTAACAGCAGCTTACAATCGAATTGCCGCCTTGGAAGAACAGTTGCTCGCCAAAAGAATCCACTCGCAACAGGTAGGCGGGTCAAATTAACTATTGCTAGGGGGGATCGGGCATTAATCTCAAAAAAAATACAATTTGCGTTGATTTATGCTCGTCAACTTATAGGGTCATTGCAGAGAGTTTTTTCTCTCGCGCAATTAACAGGAACAATACTTCAAAGCGACATATTGTGTATAAAATTATGTAAATCTGAGAACAGAAAGGCTACAGAAAATGATATAATTATTCAGCCAAAACGAAGCGGGTTGAGCAAGACAACCAGGTTCGCAGCTCGATCGCCGCATCTGAATTTTTAATGTTTAATTCCTCACACTCCTGGACGCACAGAAAACTAAAAACCCCGTTTTTGAGTGTATTCCTCGCTGCAAAACCCCAATATTTGAAGTAAAAAACGGGTTTTTGGCATCCACGACTATCTAATGTTTAATTTCAGACCGCGAGGCTAAAGCTTCAACAGCTTGAAGGAGTTGAGTAGGAGTCCAATTTGCAGCCAAGCCACTGGCGATCGCACACCCTCCCGCACCGACACCTTCCTTAACATAGCCACGATCGTAAGCTTGCAGTTGCCCGTAGCGAGATCCAGCAAAACTTAGCTGCGCGCCCAACAGAGGCACACCGCCGATCTCCGACGCAAGTCCTACAGTGTCTCCTGTTGGGTCTTTCGCCACCCAGCGCGTAGTCCCCACCGCGACTTGTTCGGGAAGCCATAGCAGAGCATATTCACGGGCTAAGGCTTGCATCAAAGCGTACACGGCCAGCATTTGCGTGCCCCCGGCTAGGAGCACCCCGCAAGTCCGACTCGCGGCGATCGCCATTGCAGCCACCGCTATTTGCATCGGATCGCCCACCGCCGCTACCAATTCCAGGGGAGTGCTGTTTTGTCCGTTAATTTCCCACTCAGCATTATTGAGTCCCGCTGTCACCGCAGCTAATTTTTGAGCGTGATTGCAGCGAGGGTGAGAACTGTTAACTTTGCCCGCCGCTGCAATACCCAAACCCATTAACACGCCCAAAGCAGTAGTCGTTCCTCCAACTACGCACTCCCCTAAAATTAAATAGCTGCCATTAGTTTCAGCGGCCAATTTAGCTCCCCAAATTAATCCTTGTTCGAGCAAATGTTTGACTGTTTCGAGTTCTAAAGCATTCCCAGAAATCACACACTTTGCCGGAGTGCCGCCCAAATCAATTGCAGGTACCGGAGGCGGGATGGGCAAACCAGCATTAAATAGGTAAAGGGGAATTTCCAAAGCTTCGACTACAGCGCGAGATATCAGTACCGGCGAGGCACCCGCTTCTAGGGGCGGCAAAGGATATTGGGGCGACGGTTGGGGACCGTTATACAAAAATTCTGCATCGGCTAAACAAGTAAATTGTCGATCGTGCGGGGTTGCTCCTGCTGCTGAAATCCCCGGAATTAAGCCAGTAGCGGTAAATCCTAACACGCAGGCAAATATCGGTTTTCGTCCCCGATAGCGTTCCAGCCACCGCTGACCCTGTTCAATTTCTGTATAAATATGAATCATAATTAGTCATTAGTCATTAGTCATTAGTTAGCAGTCATTAGTCATTAGACCTCTCCAATAATTATTGTGGAACAGGCATCCTGCCTGTTCAAGACTTGCTTTTCAGGAGAGGTCTATTAGTCATTAGTCATTAGTTATTTAGTAGCAATTAGCAATGCCCGATGCCCGATGCCCGATGCCCGATGCCCGATGCCCGATGCCCGATGCCCGATGCCCGATGCCCGATGCCCGATGTCCAATAACTACTCTTCATAATCGATCAAAAGTTGCACCCAGCGCGGCGGCCGTGGAATCGGATTTCCCAAACGATCTAACAGCAGCAAAGCTACTAAATGCACTACAAATAAATAGACAATATTGTTAACCAAAATCATCCCGGCGGCGATCGCCCCAATCGTGTTAAGACTTGGTACACTAAGCCAGCCCAGCTTCACAAAAACCCATTCCACTATCTCTGTTACCTGGGCTGTTACGTAAACCCAGAGGTCTTGGCCCACCAAAGCTGACAGCAGCCAAAACCGAAAAAAGAAGCCGACAGTACCAATTAGCGCACCCACACTAATAGACAAAGACCAACTCGCTTTGCGCCTCCAAAGTCCTCCCAGCGCAACTCCCATAATTCCAAAAGGAATCACGTATAAAATGCTCCGCGTCGGGCCCATGAGTACCGACAGCAACAAACCCGATACCAAAGCTGTCATCCAAGCGGCTCGGTGGCCCCAGCGCAGGTAAACTAGGGCGATGGGTATCGGGAAAAAAACCCGCAGCAAAGGCCCCAGCGGAAAGTAATAATTTACCAGCCATATCAAGCTAGCGGTACTTGCCAAAAATGCCGTTTCTACGACCCTTAAAGGCGCTTCCCCTAATTCGCGCCGCGGCTCGGGATTTGTGTTCTCGCCAGCCATTGCTGAAATATCGGCGGTTTGCGGGTCGTTATTTGTACTGGGTGAACTGCCGGAATTAGACGCAGCATCTGCTGACAAAAAATCACTCATCCGATTTTAGATTTTAGATTTTAGATTTTAGATTTTACGGTCCTGGGGGGCTATACGGCTGATTCCCGGTTAGACGATTTTAGATTTTAGATTTTAGATTTTAGATTGTACGGGACTCGCGCGCGATACGCCTGATTCCCGGTTTCACTATTTGGATACTTCGCCGCCAAAATTAATCTTGCTCGCAGAAACCGGGTTTAGGTACGAAGGCGAGTCTTATTTTAGATGGACTTTCTCAGCAAAAATTTTCAGCAGCATCATTTTTCGGCTTTGACTTCCTGAATTACAAAAACCGAACAAGATGCGTGGTGAACGACATAATTGCTGACGCTGCCGAGGAAAGCTTCTGTGAACCCCGTGCGGCCGCGCCTCCCCAATACTATTAAATCTGCGCCCCAATTTTTGGCGGATTCACAGATAGAATGCCCCGGATCGCCGTCCATTTTGCAGTCAAATTCCACCTGCAATCCTTGTTTGGCTGCGGCGTCGCAGTAATTTTTCAGCAAACCCGAAGCGTGTTTTTGGTCGGTTTCCAGCCGCAAACGTTGAGCTTGATAAGCTTGATTCATTAACTCGGCATTCATGCCCAAATCTACCGGAATTGGCACTGCTGTCTGGCCGAGCGAGTTGACAGTAACGCAGTTAAATAGCATCACCTGGGCGCGATCGATCAGAGCTAATTCTAAAGCTTGACTGAAGACGCGGTGGCTCAGTTCAGAATCATCTAAGGGAACAAAAATTTTCTTAAAACTCATAGCTTTACCTCCGGGGGGAAATCATCAATATCAGTTACTTAACAGAGAGAGCTTGTGAATTAGATTCAATGAAAGCCAACTCTGATGCTTCTAGACTAACAGACGCTCCAAGGCGTGCAGGTCGGGAATGCACAAAACGTCACGTTCGCGCTGAATAGTTCCTTTTTTTTCGAGCTTGCTGAGCACTCGCGTTACTGTTTCGCGAGCCAGCCCGCTGAGGCTGCTCAATTCTCTGTGTGGCAGGTTGGGAATTTCTGTACCTCCTGTTGACATGATTTTCCCTTGCCCCTCTGCCAAAAATAATAGAATATCTGCTACTCGCGAGGTACTGTCCGACTCTCGCAAACGCAGGCGGCGGTTGACTTGTCGCAGGCGACGGGCCATCAGTTGAGCTAGGCGAATGCCTGCGAGCGGCTCGGTATGAATGAGCTGCACAAAATCTTGAGATGGCATATTGCCGATCAGTGTCGGCGCTAGGGTGATGACATCTGTCGATCGCGGTGCTTCTTCGATCGCGGCCATTTCCCCGAACAGTTCTCCTTTTCCTAAAATATTCAGTGTTACTTCTTTTCCGTCTAGGTTGTAGGTGCGAATTTTCACCCAACCATCCAATATAAAATACACGGATGTTCCCCAGTCATTTTCGAGTAAAATCACTTGATTTGACGGATGACTGCGGGTAACAATGTGGAGAGTTGCTCTCTCGATTACAGGTTGGGGCAAGCCTGCAAAAAAAGGAGTAGAAACTATCAATTGATTTATATTGGACTGCGGATCTCGGGTGTTAAAGCGGTCTTCCATGAGGCCATCATTTTAATTTATGCGCTTGATCTGCGCTGGGCAGTTAGAAATAGCTTGCAGCCGAGTCATTCGATTTGAGATTCAAGATTTGAGAAACAAGTATCTAAAATCTGCAATTTTACCTCTAAAGTTTTGCGGTCAAAGGTCGAATATGGGAATTAATAGCCTTAAGCTCTGATTGCGAGCTAGAAACTAAAGAATATACCATAATTTTTTAGATACATACCACTGAGCAAATTTTATTAACAAAATTTTAGCCGGGTGGCAAGGGACTGAGCCGATCGAATTACCTTTGAAAGCACTTCGCGAAGACAAGCTTAACACTGCTGAGAGATTTGTTGTCAGCGGGCCCCGCACTCGATCGCCAGAATCAGGAGAGCACAAGCCTCCAAGCACGGCAGACAGATCCCAAATCCGACTGCAACTGCCCCGAACAAGTCAAATGTCAGCACGATCGGCAAAATCCACAGCTATTGCGAGCCTTTAGGCTGGCGCTCTTGGCGAGCAAAACCGACGCAGTTGGCAGCAAACTTTTCTGCCCCCCGAGATTATTGTATCATTAGTATCTAGTCATGAATACATATAAAAGGCTATTATAAAAGGTTACTCAAACCGACTGTACGGGGACAATCCCGAATCCCGGCATCCCAAATCGCAAATTGTTTGAGGTTTTTTCTAAGTCGGTGAAAGATGAAGAGAGAGTGGCGCGTCGCCACCCTAGCCAAACTCGGGGTGACGGGTGTGGGGCCCGCCGTTGTTGCGGGTGGGGGCATTCATTTCGTGCGATCGCAGCTATCCCGAGCACTCAGCGGCCCTCCGGGCCCGCTTGAAACTCCAAAGCAGCCGCACAATTTGACAGCACTTGCAGTTGATAGAAGCGGGAATTTGGTGCAGAAGTACCGGCTAACCTATCATAGGCAATAGAAGTTATCGGAAGACAAAAGGTTAATTAACAGTTGTCAGAAAATATTAGTCAATTATTGACGGACTCGCATTCAGATTATTCTATCTATTGCCATCGCTGCCGCCTGACTTCAGTCTTTTTTCGGTAAAGTTTCTCCCAAGCCGCATTCCCAGAGGTTCCGCCCTTGAATTCTCAGAAGTACAAAATTCAAGCATTGATTGCTGAGATTGACGAGGTACTCAGCAAGCCCGCACCCCGCTTGCCTTGGACGGGTTCGATGGATACTGTCCACCAGCGCCAACTTTTAGAGCGAGTTCGCGCTTATCTGGTTTCCTCAGACTCAAACCTAACCGCAGGCTCGGGGCCCGCCAGCCCAAATGTCCGCCCGCAACCAGTTCCAGTGCCCAAAGTGCCGCAAGCGGCCCCTCGCCCCTCAGCAGCAGAGCAAATCATGCTTGCCGTAACCGGAGAAATCAGCCACCTGCGTTCAAGCCTGACGGAGCCGCTTCAAGAAGACATAGAAGCTCTGCGGATGCAGCAGCAAGCTCTAATTCAAGAAATCAAACAGCTAGAAGCACAACGGCAGCAGCAACAATCGCTGGCTCAGCAACAAGCAAACCAACAGCAAATCATTTCTGAATTCTTGCAGGTACTGACTGCGCGCTTGCAAGAAACCTTGACTAGCAATTTCTCCCAAATTCTAAGTTCCCTAGAAAATCAGTTATTGCAAAGCAGCGCAGCACCTTACTCTTTGGGCAGTGCACAATCAGAACAACCGGCTCTTGAGGTAACAGTTAACCCACAAACCTCAGGAGAACACCCGCAGATGACGGCGGCTCAAAGGTTGGACCAAATGCAACTGTTCCAATCTCGTGTGGACAGTCTGCTGATGAGTCTCGATTCTAGGATGGGTACTGTGTTCGAGGCTTTGCAAGCAAATCTGGAAAGCTATCAAGCTTCCTTGGGACAAGGACTCGAAAATATGCATGGTTTGAGCCAGCAGAGCGAGGCGATGTTCGTGGCTTTGGTCAACCACTTGGCTGCACAGTTGGGGCGAGAAGTGTCTTCCTACGTGCAGCAGCCGATCGATTTAGCAAATCTCGAAACCGTCATCCCACCCGGAGCCGATGGGTCTGAAGCCACTGGCGCCCTCTCAAATACTCCGATCGAGCAGTCAGCCGCCGAGATTCAGAGTGGAGAGTTGGTGCAGTCCAATCGTACCGGCGAATTCGGAGAACAAAACAGATTGCGCTACGCCGATACAGAACTTTCTCCGCAATTGGGACAGTCCAAGGGCGACGGCGATCGCCTTCAATCCCCAATTTCGCTCCCGGAGTTGGCAGATAATTTGTTCAGTTCGGCACCGGAAAAACCTCAACCGAAAACTCCGTTTTCCGGCGCGGAATCGGAAAATATGTTAGCAGAAACAGGCGAAGATGTTGAGGATTTGTATGCAAGTTTGTTCGCGGGAGAAGCCGTCGCTGAAGTAGAATTAGAAGTCGAAACTTTCCCGATTGAAAAGACAGGAAGTGAGGTAACAAGTGAAGCTGTACAATATCAAGCTGCAGCGCCTCATGAAACGACCGAATCCCAAAATATGACCGAAGATTTGTTCGTAAATCTGCTGGATGAAGGCGAATCGCTGGAAAATATTTTAGTAGGTGAAGATTCAGAATTCGTAATCGGTAATTCTGTAAACGATCTAACTTTAGATACTGCCAATTTATTTGAACCGCAAGTTGCAACAGTATCTCAGGTTTCAGAACCGCCAGCCTCAACCGCCTCGCGGCAAATTGACCCGGACGAACGAGAAAATCTAGAAACGGCTCAAAACCGAGGCGAGCCGGAAGATGCTGCTGTGCTTCAATCAGGCTCTTTGCCGTTGAGAACCCCTGCTGAAATTAGCCGGAACCTCCCCACTGCCGAACCCCGTGTGCCGAGTTCTGGTGATGTTCACAGTGGCGAGTTCGACCCCGGATGGCAGCGGCTCGATGATGCCTACATCCAAGCTTCGCCGGACGAGGATTTGCTGCCGCTCGAGGCATTAGAAGATGACCTCGATCGAGCTCTAAATTTGGATAACAATACTCTGGAACAGTTGGAGGCAGACCTCTACAATCTGGAGGGATTGGAAAATACTAGCTCCCGGCGATCGATTTCTGAAGCCGCTAACAGCTTGGATTTATCGGCGAGTTCCCCTTCCGGCGGTGTAAAAAATCCCTTTGCTCTTGCTGCAGAGGAAGAACTCGGCACGCTGGAGGATTTGTTCTCGGATGTGTTGGAACTCTCATTTGAGGATGAACCCTTTGTTTTGGAAGACGAACTTGATGATGATTTGTTTGCTGAGGAAGACGAATCGAACTTGACGCTAGACGAGATTTTGGCTAGTTTCACCGAGAGCGATCGACCTTTGACTGATTCTCCCCCTCCAGAAACTGCCCCAACTAACGAACTGCGCTCGAGTCCTCCAGAAAATAAAAAAAAAACCTAATTTCGACAGAGAGTAAAGCAGGACTTGTGGAGAGGGAAACCGAGTTGAGTGAGTTGGCGCCGCAGCAGCAAAAGTCGGCGCCGTATTCTGTTGCAAGTGCGATCGCCCCGGTCTACCCTGACTCAAACACTCAATCCCGGGAACGCCCGAATTCTCGCTGGTATTTGGGTATTGATTTCGCCTCCAGCGGACTGTCGGCGACTTTGCTCGATCGCGCCTGCAGTCAGTTGTACCCGATTTACTGGGAAGCATCGCAGGCTGAGGGTTCCGAGAAAGTCGCCAGCTTTCGGATTACGCAGGCTGCGGTGCTTGCGGAAACAGCCCCAGGGATCCCAGGGTCTCCGGTGACAATCAAGTCGGTGGGATTCCGGCAGTTGGCTTTGCCTGCGGGAGAATTTTTACTGCAAAATTTTAAATTGCCTTTAAAGGTGGGCATTCCTTATCAGCGGGAGGCTGCTGGGATGTACGAACCGCTGTTGCAGTGGTCGCCCTTGCAGGCTTTTTCGATCGCCTTGCCGCTGCAAGGTGTGCGGGCACTGCTGGCTACTTTGAATCCGAGGAAGCAGGGGCAAAAATTTGGCGGCCTTGGGGAAGTTTTGGATTCTGCACCGAGGGCGATTTTTGCAGGATTGCCAGTTTCCCATTTAATCTGTAGGGCTTCGGGACTGACGGCCCCAACTCTCGATGCGGCGCTTTTAGACTTGCAGGGTGTAATTTTGGGGACTCCGGCCGGCTGGTCGGATGCTTATAGGTTTAACCTGCGGGAGGCTGTTTTGGGCGCGTCTCTAGTGGCTTCGGCTTCGCAAATTTTTGTGGTGGAAGATGCTATCGCCACTTTGATTGCTGCTGTAACTCCTGTGAACAATGCCACAAAAGTGCAGCCGTGGGCCGGGGATTCTGCTCAGGGCCCTCAAGAAGCTGCACCCCTGACTGTGAATGCTTCGTCTTTTAGCGGGGGAACTTTGATTTTGAATGCGGGGGCGGCGACGGTGGAATTAGCTTTAGTTGAGTTGCCGTCCAATCTTGAAGATTTAACTCGTGCTGATTTTACTTGCCACAGTTTTGCTTTTGGTGGCGATGCTTTCGATCAGGATATTATCTGTCAGTTGTTGGCTAAAAATGAAACTTGGGGAATGTCGATCGATTTGCCACGTCCGGGTCATCCTGATTTGCCGAGCCGCTATCAATTGCAGCAGCGGTTACAAGGTTCTGCTTTTGGGCTGCAATTGTTGGAGGCGGCAAGGCACATAAAAGTTATTTTGCAACATCAAAAAAGTTTTGCTTTCGATATTGACCAGCAGCTTTGGGATGTGAAGCGGAAAGATTTGGAAAGCCTAGTTTTAGTGCCTTTTGTGCAGCAGTTGAACCGCGAATTGAATGCTTTGCTCAGCCGCGCGGGAATGTCGCCGGCGGGGATTAATCAGGCGATTTGTGCAGGGGGTATGGGTGCTTGGCCTGCGATCTCCCGCTGGTTGCGGCAGAAGCTGCCGAATGCTATCGTGGTTCAAGACCATGAATTGGAGGTCGATCGAGATATTTTTGACATTCACAATTCTGCATTAAATTCTAATTCTCAAAGTACAAATTTTTCAGGAAAAATTGGTTTAGTTGCCTGCGGGTTGGCAAGTTTACCTCTCTATCCTCAAATTTTGGATTTGTCGCAGCAGCAGTACAGCGACTTTTTTCTGCTGTGGGAATTAATGCAGGTTTTGGGCGGGGAAACTCTGAGCTTTCAGGAAATTTTGCAGTTGTTGGAGAGCCAAGGCGTGAATACCCGCACCTGTGAGCCCCGGATTCTGCGGATTTTGGAAGGAAAATTGCCGGGGGGAGTTGTTCCTGCGGAGGAAGATTTCATGCTGCTGGGCGAGGAGTCCAGGCAAAATCCCGATTGGGAAGCAATTTTGGCCGAGCCGCTTTTCTTTGAAGATGTCTCACGGGGTTATCGCTTGAATGTCGAACACGCCTCTGTTGTTCGCGAATATTTAGGCAAACTCGCCAATAGCAGCCAGCAAAAATTGTTAGAGCCGCTAACTATTGCTTGGGATGTTCGCACCGATATTTATCGCTAAACGGCAAAAAACCTTTTTCTCAGTGGAATCCTCCCTGTCTTCCCGAAAGATTCCTTGTAGAAACCGGGTTTTTTGCGGGCAAGACTCACTTTTTTATGTAAATGTACTTAAGTTTACTAAAAACTTATACTCTTTCAGAAGAAATACACAGAAACTTTATAAAAGTGTTGTTGCTTTTTAAAGATTGTGCAAAGCTCAGCATTTCACGTTCTGCAGATTTAGCTAGACCAATAAGATGAACGTGAGATATCGTTATAGTTGACACAGATCACATGAAAGTTCCGATGGGTGCCTGTAAATCATCAGTATTGTCAGAAATGCTGTACTTATTTTATCAAAAAACAATTACTTACAAAGTGTGTGTATCAAAAGAGCCGGTTCACCGCTCCGTCACGTGTAAGGTAAAGCGGTCGATCGATATTTTGGGCTCGCTGCTGGGACTGGCAATTGCTGCTGCGGTGGCGGTGCCGGTGGCAGTGGCGATGCTGTTGGACAATCCGGGCCCGCTGCTGTACAGTCAAGTCCGCTGCAGCTTCAAAGGGCGACATTTCAGAATGTGGAAATTTCGATCGATGGTTGTCGATGCAGAAAAGCTCAAACATTTAGTCAGCAACCAAGCCAAGGGTCACATTTTTAAGAATGAAAATGACCCGCGAATTACTCGCGTCGGCCGCTTCTTGCGGAACACGAGTTTGGACGAGTTGCCTCAATTCTGGAATGTGTTAGTCGGCGACATGAGTTTGGTGGGAACTCGACCGCCAACTCCCGATGAGGTTGCTGCCTATGAGGAGTTCCACTGGCAGCGTTTAAATGTCAAACCCGGGCTGACTGGGGAGTGGCAAGTCCACGGACGGTCTGGAGTTAAAGACTTTGACGATATTGTGCAGATGGATCTCGACTATCAGCGCAAGTGGTCTGTTGTCTACGACATCACTCTGATTTGCCAAACAATTTTGGTTGTCTTGAGTAAAAACGGTGCCTGTTAGATAGGTAGGCTGTTTTGGGTTGGTTTTTTATTTTAAATTTTAGTTTAGGAGAAAACAGGGGAGAAAATATTTGGAAACGGGATTAAATATATGTTAATAGAATTAGCGATTGGTGACGCTTACGGTGCGGGTTTTGAATTTGTTGACCCGCAGACCATTGAATTGTACAACAATCTCAACGGCTACATCAAGCATCCCCGTCACGACATCGGGCCTGGATGTTACACAGACGATACACAGATGAGTTTAGCCGTCGCAGAAGCTATTGTCAGCCGAGAACCTTGGACGCCGGAACTTTTAGCCACCAAATTTGTTGCAGCTTTTCACCGCGATCGCCGATTCGGTTATGCTGGCAAATTTTACAATTTTTTGCTACAAGTTCAAGACGGAAAAGAATTCTTAGAAAAAATACACTCCGCTAGCGATAAAAGCGGATCTGCGATGCGATCAGGCCCCATTGGCATTTTTCCTACTATTGAAAAAGTCATCGAAAATGCTACCATTCAAGCTGCAATTACTCACAACACTCCTGATGGCATTAAAGCAGCTATAGCGGCCGCTTTGATGTCCCATTACTTTATTTATCAGCTAGGTTTAAAGAAGAATTTGGGAAATTTTTTAGAACAGCACGTCCCTGGTGAGTGGTCGATACCTTGGCAAGGAGAAGTCAGCACTAAAGGTTTGGTCTGTGTTAGAGCAGCTATTACTGCTGTCATGCTCCATGATAGTATGAGCAAACTGCTCCAAGCTTGCATTGCCTTTTCGGGAGATGTCGATACAGTAGCAACTATTGCTTTAGCTGCTGGTTCCTGTAGCAGTGAAATTGCCCAAGACCTGCCAGCAAATCTGGTACAAGGATTAGAAAATCAATCTTACGGCCGAGATTATATCATAGAACTGGATCGGC
This sequence comes from Microcoleus sp. OTE_8_concoct_300, assembly GCF_031383065.1. Classification (NCBI taxonomy): domain Bacteria; kingdom Bacillati; phylum Cyanobacteriota; class Cyanophyceae; order Oscillatoriales; family Microcoleaceae; genus Microcoleus; species Microcoleus sp. OTE_8_concoct_300. Next base: position 12,553 of record NZ_JANMZH010000574.1, read on the forward strand.
AGTTAATGAATTGCAGGAGCGACTTCTGACCGAAAGCATCCAGGATACAAGCCCCCCGATTCATCGGTGGAGAAATAAAAAACGTGTATCCGATGAAACTTGCCCCCCGAATTTATCCGTGTGATCAAGGCTTCAATCTAAAATCTAAAATCTCAAATCTCAAATCTCAAATCGATTGACTTCTTCCTGATATCTGTTACATCCGTTAAATCCCGTACACTGCGTGTTGCCGAACTTCTTTCTATTATGAATTGGCCTAATTTGATTACTTTTTCTCGCTTGGTGGGAGTGCCTTTTCTGCTCTACGGTTTGTACGACCCAAGCGCGCAAAGTCGCTGGATTTGCACCGCGATTTTTGTGGTAGCTGCGGCTACTGATTGGCTGGACGGCTATTTGGCTAGGAAGCTGAATCAAATTACCGATTTGGGAAAGTTTCTCGACCCTTTGGTGGATAAATTGTTGGTAATCGCGCCGCTTTTAGTGTTGATTGAGTTGGGGAAAGTACCTGCTTGGGCAGTGTTTTTGATTTTGGGGCGGGAGTTGACAATTGCGGGGTGGCGTGTTAATAAAACTACGATTTCTGGAGCTAATATTTGGGGGAAATTGAAGACGGTGAGTCAGATTGTGGCGATCGCACTTTTAATTGCTCCTCTGTCTGAAGCGTGGAATGTTCCTACACTTATTGCTTTTTGGATTTCTGTAGCTTTAACTTTGATTTCTGGCGCTATTTATCTGTGGCCGGAAAAGACTGCTGAGGACAAGTAATATCAATTCCGGTTGCACTCATACCGGAATTGTTGACTGTTGACTGTTGACTATTTGAACAATACCGATGCCAGCGAAAGCGATATAAAGGGGAGAAAGTTAATTGTTTTAATGCAAGTTTGCATTTCTATGTGGAGAAAAGAGAGGCGATCGAACTTTAGTAAACATCAGGACAATCGCCTAAAACTCCCCTTAAACTAAGCCGAAATTAAGCGACCTTTCGGTTGAGGAATATAACGCCCCAATTCCTGAGCCGTCTCAATCCACTCCTGCATAATAATCTCGATATTTTGTAGTGCTTCTTGATAAGTTTCGCCATCCGCAGCGCATCCGGGTAATTCCGGCACTTCGGCAATAAATGCTTGGTCTTCTTGACTCCAGTAGAGGATAATTTCATAGCGAAGCATCGTTTTCACCTCCTAGTTGGTGTTTGAGAATTACCTCACGAATTTGCCTGACTTGATAGGCTTTGGCTTGCGAGCCTTTGGGTTGAAGATTTAGGATTTCTTCAACACCATCTTTAGCAAATATGTGGTGACTGCCGCGAATCCGTTCCTCAAAGCCGAGTCTGCGTAAAAGTTGGCAAAGTTGAGCAAAGGGTATGTTGGCGTCGGAATTACCAAGTAAGATTTTAGCTAGCAGTTTGTCTGGTTGACTCACGCTCTGTCCAAGTTATCAGTTATTTTATGATGACATATTTATGAGTTGGCGATCGAAAGTCATTCGTCAGAAATCAGAAGCCCGAATCAAAAATTCTGACGAATGACAAATTCCTTAATAATGACTCCCTGATTTCCGGTAATGCACCGCTGTCACTCCGTCATTTTTCAGCAAATGACCGTTTTCAACCGCCGCATAAACTACCCAGTGATCGCCGCATTCCATCCGACTTATCACTTCGCATTCCAGATAAGCCAGAGCATCAGTCAAAACCGGACAGCCGTTGCTAGCTTCCATTGTTTCGACTCCGGCAAATCTGTCTTCTCCCGGAGCAAAGTTTTTCATGAAATACTTCCGCAACTGTCGCCCTTCTGCTAAGATATTGAGCACAAATTTATCCCCGGCGTACATCAAAGCTTCGATCGATCGATCCTTGGCAACCGCAATCGTCACACCGGGCGGATTAAACGTGGCTTGCGACACCCACGAAGCCAGCATCGCACTCGCTACCTCCCCCCGCTTCGCCGAGAGTACGCACAGCGAACCAACCAATCTCCCTACTGCTTGTTCAGTGCGATCGCTCCCTCCAGTCAATGTCGGTTTCGGTGCCCGCAATTTTTGCGATCGAATCAAAGCTTGAGCAAAATCCGTTCCCGCTTCTTTGCACTCGTGAATCGTCGCCGCCGTCGGCTTAAATTTGGCTCGAATCGGCTCAAATCCAATTCGATAGCCAGCATCTTTCAGCTTGTTTTCCACTAAGTCGATCGCCTCTCCACTCCAGCCAAAAGAACCGAAAACCCCCGCTAATTTGCTCTTAGTTGCTGTAGATAAAACAATTCCCAAAGCAGTTTGAATTTGCGTCGGAGCGTGTCCTGCTAGCGTGGGAGTTCCGATGATAAATCCCGCGCATTTCTCGATCGCCTCTTGAATTTCTCCCGGTTCCGCAAATTCGCAGTTGATACTTTCCACCGCAACGCCGGCTTTAGTAATTCCTTTGGCGATCGCCTGCGCTAAAGTCGCCGTATTTCCGTAAGCCGAAGCATAAATCAAAGCAACTGTCAAGTCTTTTGAATTTTGTTGCTGGCTCCATTCCCGATACAAATTGCTCAGTTCATTAAGGCCGTAACGGACGATCGGGCCGTGACCGGGAGCATAAAATGCGGCTGGTAAATTGGCTAATTTATCCATGGCGGCCAGCACTTGTTTTGCCTGAGATGCGTGGAGGGAATCGTAATAATAGCGCCGATCTTCGCTGTAAACGCTCCACCCTTCATCGAATACTTGGTCGCCGCAAACGTGAGACCCAAATAGTTTGTCAGTAAACACGATTCGAGTTTGCGGATCGTAGGTGCAAAGTTCATCAGGCCAGCGAGGAGTCGGAGTCGCGATGAATTTTAAGGCGTGACCTTTTCCTAAGTTGAGAGTTTCTTCCCCCCGAACGATCATAATGTTTAATTCTTGGTCTGGAAAAGCGGCTCGCAAACCAATTGCGGCGGGATTCGTGCAAACCAAAGCTACTTGAGGAGCTAATTCTAACAGAGCTTTAATTGTTACTGACCTGTTAGCATTAAAATGCCCCAAAATTATGTAATCCAGCTTTGTCAAGTCCAACCGTTGCTGCAAACATTCCAGATAATTTTGAGTAAAAGATTCCCCGGGCGGGTCGAACAAAGCAGTTTGGTCAGCTTGAATAATATAGCTATTTGCTGTCGTACCCTTTTGCAGCGAATACTCGACTTCAAATTTGAGTCTGTCCCAAGTGCGCGATCGCACAATAAAAGTATCGGGTGCGATCGGGATAAACTGCACGTCGCGGGGTTTGGCCTGTGATGCGAGTCTAGGAGTCAAAGTGTTAGTCATTAATTGCACCTATGAGAAACTGAACTACAGAACTTCTTTTGATTTCGTGCCAAAACTTGGTATCTACAATGTCAAACCTTGCACCTCGATCCTGTAAAGAGTGATGCCGTCGCTGTCAAATTGCTGACATTTTTTTGCGAGGTCGATCAAAGATGCCTGTGCTTCTACCCACTCCTCGTACCAAGGATGCTGGGGGTGTCTGCTGGCATCGCTTCTGGCAATAATAATTGTTTGACATACTCCCCTGCCTAAAGGCGAGGGGATTCTAAGCTCAGACAGCAATTGCAGGCGAAGCCTGTCTAACATTGCCTAACTTAGCGGTCGATGCCCCAACCGCTTGAATATTTTTAGCTGCGTTTTCATCCCGTCCGTTCACCGATTGACAGGACGGACAGCGCCATTCACGAACTGACAGATCCAACTCTTTCAGAACGTGTCCACAATGCGAACAAGTCTTGCTGGATGGATACCAACGGTCGATGAAGACTACTTCTTTTTCTTTCTTCTTAGCAACCCATTGAAGAATTGAGAGGAATTCACCAAATGCCAGATCCGAGATTTTGCGTCCCCATAAGCGCTGCATCCCTTTGAGATTCAACGTCTCAAAGCACAATACATCAAACTGATTCGTCAAATCATGTGCCAACTTCCAAAACCAATCAGAGCGGCGATTAACTACGTCTTCATGTTTGCGGACAAGATTCAATCTCGCTCGTTCTCGATTCGCTGAACCTTTCCGTTTCTGGGAGTGCTGACGACTGGCTTTCTTGATGACATTGAGTGATTGTTTGAGGAAGTGAGGCGATTCGATTTTGGAACCATCCGAGACGGTGAGGAACGTTTTCAGCCCGAAATCAAAGCCAGCGATGCGACTCGTCTCGACTCTAATTTCAGGCCGGGTCACGTCGTCAACAACCACGACCATGAACAGTTCTCCGAGCGGAGTCCGTTTAATGGTGAGTGTCTTGACGTTACCCTCAATGTCTCTAGAATTCCAATACTGATAGACCTTGCTCCCAATCTTGATGCGATTGCCTCTCAAGAATTTGTAGCCAGCCTGCTTGAGGGTGAAGGATTTGTATTTTCTAACCTTCTTAAAGTAGGGGGGTCTAACTCCTTTTTTGTGATGCTTAAAAAACAATTGGTAGGCTTTTTCAATGCGTTGACAGATATCCTGTACAGCTTGAGAACCGACTAATTTCCAAAACGGGTTACGTTTCCGCAGTTTTGCGATATGAGCCTGAAGTTTTGCACAGTTCAAATGCTTACCCCAAATCCGGTAGTACCGTTTGTGGAGGGCAATGCAATGGTTATAAATCACCCCGGCGGCATTGATTGACCGCTTGAGATGTTTATTTTGCTTGCTTTGATAGAGCTTGAACTTCAGTGTCTTCATGTTAGTATTGTAGATCATTTAGATCTACTCACGCAATGAAAAAGAGCGTATTTTTCAGACTGACCGAATAATAATTTAAGAAGCTAGAAGCTTATTGCTAATCAATAGGAATATCTTTCATCAGATATCTTAAGGGAATTCATTAGAAACCTTAAGACAAAGAAAAAGCCGTCCTAAAGGGACTGGGCTTTAGACCCATTTTCTCGGTAATCTCGGTCTTCTAAAAGATTAGCAGGCATTGGCAATTCCTAAGAGTGAAAATGGAGTCAGCATAACAACGGTTGGCCGGGTAAGGTGCGCGGCGTGGCGCACCCTACGTTTAGACTTTTTGCGTAAAAGAAATCAGGTTTCTCCCCAGGGAGAGTGGGGCTAAGAAAGATAGGGGAAGAAAAACAGAAGATGATTAGCAAACTAATTTAATCTTTTTTTCCCTCTTCCTGACCTCCGTTACATCCGTTAATCTTGTACCCTGCTGTGTTGCGGAACTTTCCGACCTCCGTTACATCCGTTACATCCAGATTCACTGCGCGTTGCCGAACTTGCTTCCTAATAGTGATTTCCCACTTTGCGGTGGTGAACAGCAGGCAGCGCCTCGGGATTGGATACGCGGCCGTTATCGACGATCGCATATACGATATGATGATCCGAAAGTTCCATCCGGCTGACTACTTCGCATTCCATGTACGCCAAAGCATCTGTCAAAATCGGAGAACCGTTGGTAGCAGGTTGAGTTTTAACTCCGGCAAATCGATCGGCACCAGGAGCAAAACGCTTTAAAAAGTGCCTCATCAAGGTTTGATAATTGCCTTCTTCCAGCACGTTGAGAACAAATTTATCTCCCGCGTGCATCATCGATTCGATCGCCCGATCCTTCGCTACTGCTATTGTTAAACCCAGCGGTTTAAAGCTGGCTTGCGTTACCCAAGAAGCCAGCATCGCCCCGCTAACATCGCCTTTTTGGGCGGTAATGATGTACAGTCCGCCACTGATCCGTCCCAAAGCTTTATCGAGCTCGCTGTCGAGGGATTTCATCTGTTTGACAGCCTTGTCCCGCGTCAGCCACTGTCCCAAGTCGGTGCCGGCTTCGTCGCAAAGTTGATAAATCGCTTCTGTCGGCGTTTCTTTAATCAAAATGTTGGGAAATGCTTCTTTTAAACCCAACTCTTTGAACTTGTTTCGCAGCGGGTAAATCGATGCGTCATCGCCGCCGCCGGATTCGCACAAACCGAAAGATTGTTTGTTGTTAGCCGCAACTAAAATTGTGTTGATAGCAGCTTCGGCATTCGCAGCAGCAGTACCACTACTCGGCGGCGAACAAATCACGATACCGGCGGCGCTACCGACAAGTTCGCGGACTTCTTGCAAGTCGGCGATTCTCAAATCCATCATTTCCACAGCGACACCGGTTTTGGTGATACCGTGGGCGATCGCTTGGCTGAGTCGATCGCTAAATCCGTAGTCGGAGGTGTAAAATACCGCTACAGTGGTTTCTGCCTTAGCTTGCGCTTGGCTCCACTTTTTGTAGCGTCCGGTAAGTTCCACCACATTGTGCCGCAGCAGCGGCCCGTGACCGGTTGCCACTGTACCAATTTCTCCCAACTCTGCCATCCGCTTCATTGCAGCGAGTACCGATCGAGCATTGGGAGCCATCAAACACTCATAATAAAAGTGATAATCTTCCTCAACTGCTGCTAAATCGTCATCGAAGGTGCTGTCGGAACAGTAGTGCATCCCGAAAGCGTCGCAGGTAAACAGCACTTGAGTTTTGCTGTCGTAGCTGAAAATAGTATCAGGCCAGTGCAAGTTCGGCGCCGATACGAATTCGATAATGTGGCCGTTTCCTAAATCTAGTTTGTCCCCGTTTTTTACTACCAATCGCTCAAATGGTTGGTGTACAAGGTTTTCTAAAAATTGAATTGCTACTTTTGCCCCCACGACAATCGCTTGGGGTGCCAGCGCCAGCACGTCTTTGACTAAACCGCTGTGGTCTGGTTCGGTGTGGCTGATAATTAGATAGTCAATCTCTTTGGGGTCAATTTCCCCCGTCAGAGTTTCCATGTATTGCTGGCGAAACTTCTCGTGCGAGGTATCGACGAGGGCTGTTTTTTCACCGCGAATGATGAATGAGTTGTAAGTTGTACCGTTTTTGAGTCCGAATTCGATGTCAAAGCGGTCTCTATCCCAGTCCAGGCATCGAATTGCCGTTGTATCAGAGGCAATTTCGACTTTTTCCACCGTCAATCTGCGTTGGACTCGTTCAGTCAGCGCTACCATCAGTGCCTCCTTGTCTGTTACCCATTACCTTATTGTTTCCATTCTGACACGTTTCTTTTGTAAATCTTTATCAAATTTCCTATCACTCAGTTAAGCATCCCAAAAGTGAGATCTATCTCTTGACAAAAAGGAAATATGTGTGCTAATGCAACCGAGTTCGATCGGTTGGGCGATCGAGGTACTGAGTTTTGCATGGAAATTCCTATCAAGCAGTCAATTAGTTATAGCCTTTCTCAGTAACATGAGGTGCTCAATTGGCATAGGGCATAGGGCATAGGGCATAGGGCATAGGGCATAGGGCATCGGCCTCCGTGGCCTGGGTGGGCATGGGCATAGGACTTGCCCCCATACCTCACCACGCGATCAAACCGCTATAGTAGCAACTTAACAGTTGTACAAAATGTGCAGTAAAATGAGCCAATAAAAAATCCCAAATCCACAAGCCCAAATCGATTAAGTGAAGTAAAGTTATGTCTGAAAGTTCCTTTGATAAAACTAACTTGGGTTAACAATTAGGACAGTGGCAACAGCGAATGGAGGAGTGGTGGGAACTAAAAACTGCCCAAAATATAGCCTTTCTCAGTAACATGAGGTGCTCTCGCGGGCATAGGGCATAGGCCTCCGTGGGCATCAGTTGCGAGCGGTGTGTACCTCATTTTATTGAGAACCGCTATATACCGAATGTCAAATTGCCATCTTGGTTTGATTCCCCCATCTTGGGGGCGATCGCTAAAGCCACCTTTTGGTTAATCTTAGCATTGCTCGCAGTCTGGGCGAGTTGGCAGATTTGGCAACTGTTACGTTTTTATATTCATAATTTCAAAAAGAGGAATCAAACAACTGATGGAAGTGCGAAAAAAACAATTAACGATTTGTCCGTAGCAGAGTGGTTGTTGCGATCGCAAAATTTGTAGCAATAAGGCAAATACCGCCAAGCTTGCCGCTGTCTTTACATGGCGATGTTGCAGCGGTTAAATGATGCGGGAACCGTGGTTAACCAACCCAGCCGCACTGATGGCGAATATTTGCAATTAATCCAGCAATTACCCCAGCCAGTGCCTTACAAAACTTTGATAACAATACATGAGCAACTATATTTTGGGAATACGGAAGCTGACGCCTCAACCTTTGAACAGTGTCAGCAAGCTTATCAACAGATTAAGGATTAAGTAGGTAAGGGCAAAAAAACAATAATATCCAATCGATAATTTTAGGGGCGGGTTTTACCAAAAATAATTGCCAAAAACCGACAATCTCAAAAACCCCCACCCAATGGCAAATCGCCATCTAATTCTTTCAATATACAAGGGTTCAATGTCGTACTCGAATAACGGGCGTAGCATCTAAGAGTACCACCTTGAAAGAGTTCTATAAAAAGCATTTAACTACTTGCGGGACATATAGCGGTTGTCAAGCGTGGTGAGGTATGCCCTATGCCCTATGCCTTATGCCCTATGCCCTATGCCCTATGCACGTCGGAACATGTTACTGAGAAAGGCTATATTAGTAGAGCAAGGATTCCTCGCCCTACTAACAGCCTTAAAGCAGAGTAATTGAAGTCGATGCCGGAGCGCCGACCGGACCTGGGCCAAAGCCCAAATTCACCGACCCACCAGTCAAACCAGGAGCATTGTAAATCATCAGACTAACGCTAGTTTGACCGGGATTAAAGCTAACCGTGCCTCCAGAAGGAGTCACAGGAAATGAACTGACAATGTAGTAGTCTACGTTGTTCACAGGTTGAGCACCACCAGGAGCAACAATCAAATAGTCGATCGAAGCCGAAACCGAAGTATTGCCAGTCCGATTAATGGTAAAACCTCCCATAGAACCATCAGCAATAGAACCAGTAGACGAACCGTAAGAGAAGAAAGTCGGAGGCACAGCAGTAGTATCAATAATGCTCAAAACAGCCGCTGACGGACTAGCCAAACTGCCACCACTCAAGAACAAATTCACCGTTTCATTATTCTCCGTGAGACTGTCAAATAAAGTTTGAACCAGAACTGGTACGCTAGATTGTCCGGGTGCAAAATTGATCGCTTGAACCACACTGACGTAATCCACTTGAGAACCCGTAGACATAGCAGTACCGTCACCCGTCCGGAACGAAATCGTAGCCGGTATCGAAAGGTCGCCACTGCGATTGATGGTAATCGGCGCAGTGCTGCCCTCGTTGACGCTGTAAGTAGCCGCACTGAAGAAAAACGTGTTTTGACCGGCAATTGGCGCCGGAGTTGTCGCCGGAGTTGGCGTCGGAGTCGGAGTTGGCACTACATTATTAATCGTCAAAATTGACGGATTACTGCCCACATTGCCACCGCTTAGCACCAAATTCACCGTTTCTGACGGTTCCAGTATCATGTCGCTCAAAGCCGAAATCGTGAAACTAGCGATAGTTTGCCCCGCAGCAAAATTCAGGGAACCAGCCGCCACAGTGTAATCCGGTGCCGTGCCTCCAGAAGTTGCCGAACCGTCAACAGAAGCGTAGCTAATCGATGCAGCCGCCGTGCCACCAGTGCGAATAACGTTAATCGTAGCCACGCCGCCTTCAGCCACTGTGTAATTTGGTTGCTGGAACTGGAAGAGACTTGCAGGCGTCGGCGTCGGAGTTGGTGTCGGCGTCGGAGTTGGCGCCACATTAGAAATCCCTTGATATTGAATGCTCCGCACTAGGTAGTCGGAACCATCGCTTTTGAAGGAGGTGGCGGCGTAGGCAGCGGTGGGGCTATCGTAGGCTTTGGCGGAGAACCGCATTTCGTCAAAAGTAACGCCGGTGAGAGAGTCTCCTACTATCTGGAATGTTAAATTGCCAGTGGGGTTATCGCCAATGAAAGTCACTCCATTTGGAGACACAGTGATCGGTTTTGGAGCGGGAGGAGCGTTGAGGCGAGTGATCGTAAAATTGCTGGCCGATATCGGCACCCCATTATTAAAGAGTTGCAGCAAACCAACTTCATTGCCTTGATCGCCCACTCCAGGACTTGTTTTGGGACTTAATGCACTCAGGTCGATAGTGGCGCTAGTAATGTCTTGGTTATCTGCCCATTTCACCTTCAGCACCTGAGATTGATTGGTGTTGGGGTCATGGTTGATTTCCGCCCGAATTTTATTGACGTCGGTGAACCAACCATCATAAGCGGATGGGACACCAATACCAGCGAAACTGCCGTAGCTCAACCAGCTTTTAGGGTTGTCGTTCGTTGCGAAGGTGAGGTTGCTGATGACACTAGGGTTAGTGTAGTTCGTTTCCCCGCCATCAAAAGCTATCCCAGACAGTTGGATGCCTTGACTCTGGGCGGCAGTAGGCCATTGTGTAATTAGGTCATTGATGCTGCTGTAATTATTGGTTTGACCCAAAGAACCAGTGAATGAAGTAGCCATCGCTTCTCTTTTGATAATGAATAATTAAGGAGTAGAAGTGACTGAAAACCAGATGTTGGGCTTTCTTTATAGCGAGCGGTCACTTCAAGAAACATTTCGTCATAAGTACGTGCTGGTAAATCCAGTAAAAATGCTTGCCCAATAAGCATCTGAAGGCTTTCTTGCCCCCGATAAAATGTTGAGTGTAATTAGTTACACCTACGGGCACGTACTTAATAGAAATGGTTAACTTTCATCATCAATAATAACTTTTATCCGGAAAAATTGCTATTTTTTTTTCAGCCCTATCAAAAGCTGGTTTTCCACATCTGTAGAGGAGAGCTTAAATCCCACATTCCCGGCCCCCTAAGAGGCAGCGTTCACTGCTTCAGCGGACAAAAGTGAATCAGGAGAGACAATTATGAGTAAAAATACTCGGCAATTTATATGTCTAAGCATAACCAAGTTGGGAATTCCTGAAAATTCAGATTCGGGCGTAAGTTAAATCTGATTCTATTAAAAATGCGATCGGTAAAAAAACAAGTTTATTGCTGATCCGTAATGTGATTGACAATCGCCCTCAAGATGTCAAATGGATTCTATATGAGGAGTGAGTTGATCCATTCAAAACCAGCCCTCATGTTATATTTATTTGTACTTACTTACTTGACGAGCGATTAACTTATCAAAAAATAGGTTGTGGTTGTTGGGAGCGATCGCCATTACTGCAATAATTATCATTACCCTGCTATTTGCTCCTGCTAACAACAAAGTCAACAGCGGTTCTACTTATAATAGAGCGCCGGACGGCTACGGAGCATGGTATACTTTTATGTCAAAACGGGGAACCGAGGTTCAGCGCTGGCAAAAACCTTTTGAAGACTTTGCTAAAAACCAAGATGCAAAACCGCCCAGTACACTTTTACGTATCTCTAGTAAATTGATACCAGAAGTTGTTTCTTATACAGAAAAAAAAGTTGGTGGAACAGGACAATACTTTAGTAATTTTGGGAGTTCGCGCCCCGGTGACACCAGCACCTTTTAGTAGCTTGCACCCAGCTTCAGCCGGGGAAATAAAGATAGACACGGAGCGGAGATATCCCAGCGACACAAAACAAGTGACTGTTGACTGTTGACTGTAGAAGGAGGCGTGGAAAAACTCAAGGGTTGAGTGTTAACTGTTGACTCGATTTTATTATTCCGAGGCAACCGGAAACGATATAAAAAGTTATGTGGAATGCTGGGGTAATAGTGCGAACGTCGTGAATTATATGTTAGGTAGAGCGATCGCGCCTTTGTAGATGCGATGGCTACTGCCGTTAATCCTGTTGGAGTTGTTCCAACACCCAGAAGCAGAGTTTTAGGGCAGCGATCGCCCAATTTGCTTCTGGGTTAAGCAACCGGGCAAATGCAATGACACCCCACTCAATACTTGTGTGGATGAATTGATTTCTCGCTTTGGCTGACTTTGAGCCCACCCAGGCTAAACCATAAACTTCTGGGTGGCGAAGGGCGATTTTCAGCATGATTTGGGGATTCATGGGGAACTCCTAAGTTCAACGTTTTCTATAACTTTGAATTTAGGGGTTGCCAAATCGAGAAAAAATTGCCGATAAATAGAGATAGATAGAAGTAAATCGTTACAGGCTTTTTTCTGTGGACTCAACCGCGAACCTTTCCCAGCGCCAGTTTTTAGAAGAGATAGCGACACACTACAGTTTCACAGGTGAGACGCGCATCGTGTTCCTACTCCGCTTCGATCCAGCGAATGCTTCCAAAAATCGTACTGTCCTGCTTAACAATATCCCTTGGAACAAACAGCCTGTTAATCGGGAGCAAAAATTCCAAGACGAGTTAGATCAAATTTGTCACGTACTGTTACAGGATGGCTGTCCGATTAGCAAACGAAAGCCGGGACGCGCACCCAAAGGCCAAAGTCCTTGGGAACAGGCATTTAAATGGTTGTGGGAAGAAAAGTTTCGGGAATGGCAGCGGAAGCAAGCTCAAAATAAGGCTGTCCCTAGCGAACAGGCTCAAAAAAATGCCGTCTGCCACTATTTGGCAGAAATTGAAAACAGATTCAAGTACATCCGGCTACTTCACATTCGGGAATAACAGTTAAAGAAATCATAGGTTGGGAAAAAATGCAGAAAAAAGTTGATGCTAATGTCTTTTTAGAGGCTGTTTATCAGGTCTATCAGCAGCAAGTTGACAATTAATATCAAGCCCGGTTAATTACTTATAAATCCACGGGCATGGGGAATTAGGCATGGGAAATTGGGCATGGGGAATTGGGCATTGGTCATTAATCTGACTAAAGCAGGAATTATGCACTTACCCTCTGATTTGTCAGCGGCAACTCTACAATAAACTCAGTTCCTTCGCCAACCTGACTGACGCAGCTCAGCTTGCCGCCGTGAGCTTGAACAATTACCTGATAGCACACTGAAAGTCCCAAACCAGTGCCTTTACCCACAGGTTTAGTAGTAAAAAACGGGTCAAAAATCTTGTCTTGAATTTCTGGTGGAATGCCTGATCCCGTGTCGCGGACAGAGATTGTTACCCAGTCCGGCTCGCTTTGCCAACTGCGGATGGTTAATTCCCCCGGTTTGAGCGTTGACTGGAGCGCATCTAAAGCATTGTCAATCAAATTATAAAATACTTGGTTCATTTGACTGGCATGACATTTGACGGGCGGCAAACTGCCGTATTGTTTGTGGATTTTGATATTTGTTTTTAGCTTGTTTTGCAGCATCATGAAACTGCTTTCTAAACCTTCATTCAAATCTACCGCTTTTAATTCAGCGTGGTCTAAACGAGAGAAACTTCGCAGCGTCATCACGATCGAGCGAATCCTGCCGCTGCCTTCCCGCATTGAATTGAGCAGTTTACCAAAGTCTTCTCGAATGTAATCTAGTTCTAGTTCTTCATTGATTCTGACAATTGCCTCCGCTGCTTCCGGGCAGGCATTCCCGGCCAGTTCGAGAGCTTCGTTCAAGAGTTGAAAATATTCTTGAGCGTGAAACAAGTTAGCGTGGATGAAATTGTTGGCGTTGTTAATTTCGTGAGCAATTCCCGCTACCATTTGCCCCAAACCTGACATTTTTTCGCTTTGAATCAATTGCTGCTGTGTCGATCGCAATTCTTGGAACGCTGCTTGCAATTGCTGGGTTTGAGCTTGAGATTTGACCGCAGCTTCTCGGACTTTACTGTAAAGTTCTGCTTGCTGAATGGCGATCGCCATTTGGTCGGCTAGCTGCGACAGCAACTCCATTTCTTGCGGCTGCCAATTGCGGGTATCCCCGCACTCGTGAGCGATCAGCAAACCCCACAGTTTACCGGGAAATTTTAAATTAGAACTTCCGGGTGTAGGGATTGAATCTTCTTCGGTTCTGGAGGTAACAATCGGCACGATCAGATTAGCTTTTACCTGCAAACGGTCTAAGAAATCAACGTGGCAAGGCTCTAAACCGGCATTGAAAATATCATTAATTGCTTTGACTCGCCCTTGCTGGTAAAGCTCCGCGTAATCTCCCCGGAAACACTTATCCGCCCCCATATCTCCTAAAATTGAAGGCCAAGGAACCGTCATGTTTTCAACAACAACTTTTCCCTGCCAGTTGTCTTGAAACTGGTAAATAATTACTCGATCGCACTGCAACAGTTGACGAACTTCCCTCACCGCTGTTTCCAGGATAGTTCCCAGATCCAGGGTACTGCGAATTTGGTTACCAATCAGCCGCAGCAGCGATTCTCGTTCGGCTTGGCGCCTGGTTTTGCTGTAGAGTTTGGCTTGATTGATCGCGATCGCCAATTGCGATGCTACCCCTTCTAAAAGTTGCTGTTCCCAATGGGTCCATTCCCGTTCGCGATCGCACTGATGCAAGCCAATTATGCCATTCATTTCACCTTGATAGCGAGTAGCTACTGCCAGCATTGACTTAATTTCCAAAGTTTCGGCAATGTTTCGCGTTTGTGCGTTCAATCCCGGAAAATCGAGAAACTTGGTCACTGCTAGCGACTCTTGCTGAGACACGACTGCAGTCAAATGCGGGTTGTCAGTCATCGGTACTTTCATGCCCAGTTGGATCGGATAGTCCCCCGCGTTGTACTCTCCCCGCGTGACTAAAGTTTTGTCTGTATTTGATTCTTTGACTAAAATGCTCACCCGGCTGGACTGTAGCGCTTGCCCCAGCAATCGGCAGGCCGATGTCAAAATTTCTTCTATGTCAAGTGTACTGCGAATTTCGTTATTAATTTGGTTCAGCAAGTTTGATAACTGAACTTGCTGCTGCATCTGCAAAATTAGGGCTTTTTGTTGGTCTATTTCTGGCTGCGAAAGACTTTCTTCCTGTCTCCAATTTTCATGTTCAGGCAACCGCGAAGTTACTCTCTGCCAGGGGTTTTCGTGTTCTTGTATTTTTAAAGACATATTTACTCTGCACTTGTACAGTATTTTGGTTGATCATGGTTTTTGAGACCTGTGCTTACCCCGCCAAGAGCCCGATCGCAGTTACCAGGACTTTTGGACTATCTTAAGACATTATAAATGATGCAGCCTGAGCATAGCAATTATTTGCTTTACCAATATTTATAAATATCAAGTATGCGCTCTGCCGCCGACAATACTAATTGGCGCGCGCCATTGAACTTGGTCTGATCTCAAATAGAGTTAACCGCCCGGTTAAGCGAAGAAAATTAATTTAAAATACCTCTTTAGTTCAATCTTTGCGCGCGCCCTCGATCAATCAACATGGAAAACTCAATTCCCAACAATTTTCCTTCGCCACCAAGCAGAGACAACCTTACATCTGGATTAAGAGGTAAAGGCAAGATTAAAATAGCTTTAGCGATCGGCAATTCGCGGCTGCACTGGGGATTATTTGCGGGCTCAACTCTGGAGAAAACATGGGATACAGAGCATCTCAATGCTGATGCTGTTTCTCGGATCTCCGAGGAGGAAAAGGCAGAATATTTGGTGCAAACAGTAATGAGGTCGATCAAGGAAATATCTGCTCAAAATCTCCTTTGTCTTCCTGCTACTCCCGCTTTTTCTAGTCCTCACACAGTTTCTTTAGTTCCGCTGCCTCTAGTTTTAGCCTCAGTTGTTCCCCAACAAACAGCAATTTGGCAGAGTTATCCAGATGTCCGGATTATTACTTTAGACCAGTTGCCGATCGGGGGACTCTATCCTACCCTGGGAATTGACAGAGCTTTGGCTGTACTTGGTGCTGGCAACCAATTCGGTTGGCCAGTTTTACTTATAGATGCTGGTACAGCTTTAACATTTACTGGGGCTGATGTCAATAGGTATTTAGTTGGGGGCGCCATCTTACCGGGTTTGGGTTTGCAGTTATCGTCGCTCGCTAAAAAAACCGCTGCATTACGGTTAATCAGCTTACCAGAAAATCTGCCGCATCGCTGGGCGAAAGACACTGCTGGGGCAATTCAAAGCGGAGTTGTGTATGCGACGGTGGCAGGAGTTAGGGATTTTATTGAAGATTGGCGGTGTTTGTTTCCTGATAGCAAAATTGCACTCACGGGGGGCGATCGAACTTTGCTTTTAAAATACCTCACCGCAGCCTTTCCCCATACGGCTTCCTGGGCCTTAATTGAGGCACCAGAGGCTATTTTTTGGGGAATTAGCTTGTTAAGTGTTGACTGTTAACTGTTGACTGTTGACTGTTGACTGTTGACTGTTACCAATTACCAATTCCCCATTCACTTAGCAAATTCTCGAATATACTTAGCAACAATCTCCGGGACTTCCTGCGGCAAATTGCTTTTCCCGGGACTGACAAATTGCAGTTCGGCATTAGGAGCCAGAGCAGCATAGGATTGACACAGAGACGAAGCTGCGGGGGTATCTTCAGAACCGTGCAACAGCAAAACAGGCGCTTTCAGCAAAGGCAAATGCTCATCAACTAGATCCGCTGTAATTTCGGCCCGCCGGCGCCGGAACAGCAACTCCACGGCAACTGGGGACTGCATCAACTGCTGTCTGAACTTTAGCAGTCCATCAATCTTGTTTTGGCGGCCGAGCAACTTAGCAATTGGATAGATCGATCGTAGCAACCAGAAAGCAAGCGGTGGTTTGCTGTAAAGCCAGTTAGCCGTCTGCCACCGCCCCCGTCGGTTGCCAACCTTGACGCCTTCAGGGGCCAACAACACCAAACCCTGAACTCTCGCGGGATATTTGATAGCGTAGCTGGCAGCCACCCAGCCACCCACAGAGTGACCGATTAAATAAACCTCTCGCAGCTTCAAAGTATCGAGGTATTGGGCGAGACATTCTACTTCCAGGTCGATCGAATAATGAATATTCGGGCGTTCCGAGTCGCCAAACCCCAGCAAATCTGGTGCGAAGCATTGGTAGTAGGGGCTCAAATGTTCGATCGTCCTCAGCCACTGGCTGCTGTCGAGCCAAGAACCGTGCAAAAATACTAAATTCGGGCCTTGACCGACTTCGTGCCAAAAGATTTGCCCTACAGAGAGTTTGACCCGAGAATTGCGTAGCGGTGAGTACATCCGGTTAAATATTTAGCAATAAAAAGATGATTAATTTAATGTTCAGAGATTGTGAATAAAAGTAGGAAAACATTAAAAATTAATTACACCGAGGACCAGGGAACTTTTGACGGCTTTGGTAATTCCGGACTTTGCTGCACCAAGGTAGATGCCCCGCCAGTTTACGCCAAAGTGGTCAGGCCTTGAAAATAGTCCTGTAAGTGCTGGTCGTTATCATGGCTGAGCGGGCCCTGCGGCAGCGCTGCGGGCAAAAAAGCCTCAACCTCGCTAATTTCAAGCGTATCCTGAACTTGCATATTTCCCTGCACCTCTGCTGCCACCACGATACAAATCGAGTGCAGGCGAGGATCTCGATCTGCAGCCGAATAAACGCCCACCAAGCGACGGATTTTGACTAAATCGAGTCCTGTTTCCTCCGCTAATTCTCGCCGCACTGTCGTCGGAATATCCTCTCCCCAATCCACCATACCTCCGGGCAGTCCCCAGCGACCGTTGTCGCGGCGGCGAATTAACACAATTCGCCCGTCAGGCAATACGGGAATCACCGCAGTACCAGTGACGGGATGTCGAAAAATTACCCCTAGCACAGTTTGTACAAATTGCCACAATCGACGCATAAACTCAAAAGCTTGTTTAGGAGAAAGTAATTTCAGGCCTCCTAGCTCTCGGCTCCGGAGTCTTAATTTTTAATTTTTCATTCAGGCCCCTTGTCTGGCAAGTCTGCTAAGATCTCCGCTGCGTGAGATTCTGGTTTGACTTTGCGTTGACACTCTCCGCCCTAGAAGGGCGAAGATTCTTGGGTCATGAGGGAACCAGTGCTTAACCCCTCGCCAAGCATCTGAACCGTATGTCCTACGGCTGCAAGTCCACGTTGCCTCACTACTTGAGCGGAGGCAACGTCCCTATCAATTTCATATCCACATTCGCCGCACCGATGAATCCGTTGGCTTAACTCTTTCTTGCCCGTATGATAGTTGCAATTCGGGCAAATTTGACTGGTTCCATCCGGATTCACCTTGGCAAAATAGACTCCCCGCTTCCAGCATATCCACTCTAGGATTGAGAGAAACTCTCCAAACCCGGAGTCTAGGGTGTGTTTGGAAAACATCCCTTTCGCCCAAGCCTTAAAGTTCAAGTCTTCAGCAAATATCATTCCAGCTTCGTCGCAGAGTTTATGCGCCAACTTGAAATGAAAATCTTTGCGAGTGTCGCGAATATGTTCGTACAACCTAGCAACTTTGGCTTGCGCTTTTTGCCAATTGTTTGACCCTAATTTTTTGCGACTAGCTCGCTGTTGGAGCAATTTCAGCTTCCCTTGGAGGTCTACAAAAAATCGAGGTCTAGCGATTTGCTCTCCCGTTGAAGTTGCCAAAAAACTTTTTAACCCTAGATCTATACCCACAGCTTGCCCGTGTGGCATGACATGGGGAACATCAACATCGGCTTGCAACGTTACCATCACGTACCAACCGGATGCCCGTTTTACCAATTGGGCTTGCTTAGCAACAAAACCGTCCGGGATAGGACGAGACATTCGCATTTTGACCCAGCCCGCGCCAGGAAGTTTAACTTGATTTTTTTTGACGGGATTGACACCCAACTGAGGGAATAGCAGCGAGCGCATTCTCCCCTGTTTTTTGAACCGAGGAAAACCTCTTCCTGACTCCCACATCCCAATGAAAGCTTTCTCCAACCTTCTCAATACCTGTTGCAGCATTTGAGAATGCGCGGCATTGAGGTTAGGGTTGTTTTTTCTGGCTTGAGTTAAAGCTTTGCACTGGGAAGCAAATGTGGGTCGGGGGGCATCTGCTGGAATGATGTATTCAGTCTTGAGACTGCAAGCGTCTATCCGGCACGACCTTGAGTTATACCAATCCTTGCGCTCGGCTAGCGCAAAATTCCAGACCTTGCGAGCCGTTTCTAGCCACATCTCGTAGGTCTGGATCTGCTGTTGCGTTAGCTTTAAAGCGTAGGTATAAGTCAGGTTTAACATTTCTCAAGTGTATCTTAAAAACAGCCCTGCTATTTTTAAGGCTTCTTTTTGATTAAAAGTCCCCCTAAAAGGGGGAGGCTTTAAACCCATTATTTTTGGTAAACCTCTTCAATCCTACCATCAGGGTCGATCGCGATCGGTCGATCGAATAATTCCCATAAATTCTTTTCCCATAATTTTTTTTACTCCGTACCAGCCGTAGTTGGCCTGCGCGACTTCGGGCTGTGAGTCGCACAGCCTGGGGTATTATCCCGATGGTAAAAGTAGAGTACAACTCATCGCCCTCAAAAATCTGCAAGAATCTGGGCAAGGAGACCTCGCGCGTCGGGCAAGCCCAAGACAGGAGCGTGAGTCACGGGTCTTAACCGTCCTTTGTCGTATTTGTCAAGAGTGTATAAAAATATTCGCGCTTAGATGGAAAACATGGCGTCCCGATCGCGCCCGGATGCCAAGCGACTTGAATCCCCGTGTTCTTTTTTCAGGGTCTTGTGCTGGGTGTGCTATAATCGTCATCGGTCTAAAATTGAGTATAACTAGACAACGTAAAAACTTAACTGAATTAGTTGAGTGCGTAGTCACACCTAACGGTGTTGCGGTTTAGGAAAGCTAAATTTGAACAAAACCTAACTACATTAAAGAGAACTGATCAAGTACGGTAGGGCATACCGGAATTCACGCTTGGGGAGAAGGCACCTATAATGCGACTGGAGCAATCCTGTCGCAAGCAAGTGACTTCGCTGAACCAAGAATCTCAGTCACCAAGAGTGCTACAGAGTGTCAACCTTAAGAATCCCCGGGCTTTCACGCCCGGGGAGTGTCAATGTTTATTAGTGAGGTCAGAATGGCTAAGCGCCGCAATCTCAAGAAAGAGAAGGCACAACGAAATCAAGCATACGCTCGCAAGTTTCGCAAGCGGAGAAATCAAGATATGTTCTCCAACAAGAGAAGACGATTTGACGGCGGTAACGGCGGTGGCATGGGCGCCATGAGCGGTGGCGGCAGAGACAAAGACATGGCTGCTGCTGAAGATTAATTGAGTCAGGCTATCTGCCGAACTTAGAACTAGAGTGGACAACACGATCGTTTTAAGGAGAGATAGCCAGCCGGAATTTGTCCAATAATTCCACGATGTTTAGGCGATCCGATCGCGCGCAGCGATAAGTGATTTTTTCACTTGTTCAAACCCGGTACCCCCGTAACTATTGCGAGCCGCCACCACTTGCTGAGGTGCGATCGCGCTGTAAATGTCTGTATCAAAGGCTGGGTGCAAGTCTTTCCACTCCTCAAGTGTCAAATCTTTGAGGAGTTTGCCCCCCGAGAGGCAAGTTTTGACGACTTTGCCGACGAGGTTGTAAGCTTCCCGGAAGGGAACGCCTTTGGCGGCCAAGTAGTCTGCTACGTCTGTAGCGTTAGAAAAGTCTTCGGTAACGGCCGCGGCGAGGCGATCGCCATTAAACGCGATTCCTTCCCGCAGCAAAATCGTCATTGCTTCCAAGCAACCCTGTACCGTTCTCACGGTATCAAACAAAGCCTCTTTATCTTCTTGCAAATCTTTGTTGTAGGCCAAAGGAAGTCCCTTCACTACTACCAACAAGGCTTGCAAGTTACCGAACACCCGCCCCGCTTTGCCCCGCACCAATTCCGGCACGTCGGGATTTTTTTTCTGGGGCATGATGCTAGAACCCGTAGCGCAGCTATCTTTGAGCGTAATAAATCCAAATTCGTGAGAAGACCACAAAATCATTTCTTCTGACAAGCGGCTCAGGTGTACCATAATCAAGCTCGCGGCAGCGAGAAATTCTATGGCAAAATCTCGATCGCTCACTCCATCTAAGCTGTTAGCATAAACCTTGTCAAATTGCAACAGCTCGGCAGTATAATGTCGGTCGATCGGGAAAGTCGTCCCCGCCAGCGCGCCGCAACCCAAAGGCGAAATATTCACCCGCTTGCAGATATCGCCGAGGCGTTCCCAATCGCGATCGGTCATTTCAAAATAAGCTAACAGGTAATGAGCCAAACTGATCGGCTGAGCGCGCTGCAAATGAGTGTAACCCGGGATTAAAGTTTCCACGTTACGATCGGCAATATCGAGCAAAACCCCTTGAAATTCCCGCAACTGATCTCGAATTTCTGCGATGCGATCGCGCAAATACAACCGAGTATCAGTACCTGCTTGGTCGTTGCGCGATCGGGCCGTGTGTAGCTTTTTCCCCGCATCCCCCACGATATCCGTCAGCCGCTTCTCTACAGCGAAGTGAACGTCTTCTGCCTCAACTCCCGGCACAAAAAGCCCTTGGCGGTATTCGGATCGGATCTGTTCCAAACCGTTGACTAACTGTTCGCCTTCTGCTGCGGAAATAATCCCCGTTTTTGCCAGCATTTTAGCGTGAGCGACAGAACCCGTCAAGTCGTACTCAATCAATTCAATATCGAAGCCAATACTAGCATTGAAGCGGGCGATCGCCGGGTGCAGCGCCGATTCAAATCTTTGACTCCAAGTTTTTTGTTGTGTTGTCATTGCTCAAGCTAAAACTAGATTATATATCTCTTGCAGAAGTCTATAAAAACCGATTTGTAGCAAAGACTTTAGTCCTTCCTCCGGTTTGTAGTCGGGACTAAAGTCCTCCCTCCCAAATTCGGCAAGAAAAAACTCAAGTCCTGACTACCAACTTTTTATACATCTCTTGACAAAAACAAACTGAAGTCTTGACTACAAAATTGGGAAACTTTTGCTGCATCAGAAAGAAGTGAAGTTTTGGCTAAAAACCTTTTAAATCCATTCCCGATACCTTCAAAGACAAGAACTCTAAGGAATAATCCCTTTAATGAACCAGCCAATAAAAATACCTATAAAAAAAGCTCCTATTTGACCAGTCGAAACAAAATTGTTCCAAGCTTTCTGGAAATTCTCAAAAATGTCGTAGCTTTGACCCAAAAGCACCGTCGAACTCAAATGAGATTTCAAAACTAACAGGTGAGCAGCATCGTTCCAATTAATCGAGCTGGTTAACCCAGCAGTAATTTCCGGCATTAAATTAACTATCATGGTGATTTTCTCCTGTTAAAGCTGTTAGCCTAAGTACAACCAGTGTCATGTCATCTTCATTGCGATTGCCGATGCCGATAAACTGGTGAACCCGATCGAACAAATAATCCAAAATTTCTTCAGAATGCTGATAATTTTGACAGGCCCACTGAAAAGCCGAGGTCAAGTTATCCTCATCAAACCGATCGCCCCTTTGATTAGCAGCATCCGTAAATCCGTCTGTGTAATAAATAATAGTATCTCCTGGCTGCAATTGAACATGGGCTTCTTGGTAGTGGGAATCAGCCTCCAGCCCAATTAACATTCCCTCCAAAGTATCGAGCTGAATAATCGAATTAGTTGCAGCTTGCCACAGCAAAGGCGGATGGTGAGCAGCATTGCTGTAAGACAGAACGCGAGTTTTCGGGTCATACTCCGAATAAAACAGAGTCACAAAACGGTGGGAATTTTCCAAATCCGCGTGCATTACCCGGTTTAAATGTTGCAAAATTCTCGCAGGGGAGTGCCGGTTCAAAACCTCCGCCCGCAGCATACCCCGTGTCATCGTCATCAGCAGGCCAGCCGGCACTCCTTTGCCCATCACATCGCCGATCACGATGCTCCAGCGGCCCTTGTCGATTTTGGACTTGAGATTTTTAATCAGGGATGGGGGGTCTTCCCCCTCATCTTCCTTGCCGATCGGGTCATAGTCAGCGGGAATAAAATCATAATAATCTCCGCCGACTCTGCTAGCAGGTTGGCAGCGGGCGGCCACGTCTAGGCCGGGAATTTTCGGACAACTGCGGGGTTGCAGCCGCAATTGAATTTCCGCCCCGATTTCTAACTCTCTGTCTAAGCGGTCTTTTTCAGCCAACTTAACAGTAAGTTCGTCTTTGCAAATCGCCACGGCGGTTTGATCCGCCACCAACCGAACTAATTTCTGTCTGCTGGGAGTCCAGAGATATTGCGGGTCACTGCTAAAAACATAAAGCCGTCCGCATTCCAAATTCTTAAGTAAAATGGGCGCCCCAAACAAATGAACATCCGGGCCCAAATAACGGCCGACTTGCAGGTCGAGACTAGAGGTTTGCCCAGGGGTTTCCGAAAAAGATGCAGCATTCGCGCCCGCACCTGCTGTAGCTTGCCTAGTGGCTATTTCCAGCGCTTTTCGCATATCTTGGCACTGCCGTCCTTCCTGACAGTGCAACTGCTGGAACCTGACTTGACCGTTGGGTTTGAACAGCACTAAAGCTCCCCCGTCGGCGTCAGTAACGCGAGTCGCCACCAAAGGCACCAACTCCAAAAATTGGTTGAGATTGTTAAAACTGCGCAGGGCAAATCCCAGCGAACCCAACATATCTTGAACGTTGTGCTGGTATCGGTGCAAACGCGCCACCAGTTCTTTGAGGGCAAATACTGGCGTCGCGTCGGTGGAATTGCGACCCGGAGGGCGGTCAGCAGGTTGAGGTGAGGGGCGAGGCAAAGGCACAGCAGTCATATTAAACTTGTGATTTTCGATCTTAGATGGAAAAGGAAGGATTGAGGACTTACGGGCCACTTGAACAGAAACCCGTTTTTTTTCGAGCAAGTAGTTTGGTTTGAGCAAGTAAGTTGGGCAAGCCGGACATTGGTATCAACTTAAGTCTGAAATTCTTAAGAAATCTCATTTATAGCTGAGTCTATATCCCCCTAAATAGATGGCGCTTGCTTTACTTGGGGGGCCCAACCGACCGCCGCGGCTCCCCGAATCGTTGCGGGAAGTTTGACCATTTCCTGCCCCCCCGACTATCAGGGGGGGCGCCAGGGGGATCGGGAAGACTGTGTAATCAGACAGCAGACTGATACTAAATTTGAGCTTAATTTGACACGCTTTGATATCAAATCCCTTAGCATCGGAATAGTAAATTCGAGTTCACGGTTGACTGTTGACAGTGAACCGTCAACAGTCAACAGTCAACATCCTTCCGGTGTTACCGGAAAGGATAGGACTCGGGCTTTGATCCCAACCAAGTAATAACAGAACGAAGGTATTGTTTCTAGATATTTAGTTTTTACTCGCCACCTGGTGGCGCGAGGCGCAAGTCCTGCGATGGTAGTTTGAGGTTAAGGATTTGAGATTTTGAACCTCTGTATCCGCCTCCAAAAATTGGGACGACCACAGATACCTCATCAATCTAAAATCTAAAATCTAAAATCTAAAATCGAGTAGGGCTTCCACAAATTCGTAACTAGAAAACGGACGCAAGTCTTCGATGCTTTCCCCGACTCCAATAAACCGGATTGGCAGACCAAGCTGCTGCACAACTGCTAGGGCAACACCACCTTTAGCAGAACCGTCGAGTTTTGTCAATACTACTCCGCTTAATTTTGCCGATTCTGCGAATACTTCTGCCTGTCGCAAACCATTTTGACCGAGTGTGGCATCCAAGACCAGTAGAGATTCTACGGTAGCGCCTGGGGCTTTCTTATCTACAATGCGACGGATTTTACTTAATTCGTCCATCAGATTTTTTTTGTTTTGCAGGCGGCCTGCGGTGTCTACGATCAGCAGTTCTGTGCCTCGGGCGCTGGCGGCGGCGATCGCATCAAACACGACAGCAGCCGGGTCGGTATTTTTCCCGGGGTTGGCAATAATTTCGACCCCACTGCGGGAGCCCCAAACTTTCACCTGTTCGACGGCGGCGGCGCGGAAAGTGTCGGCTGCAGCAATCAGGGTTTTGTAGCCGGATTTTTGAGCAATGTGGGCTAGTTTGCCGATCGTAGTAGTTTTGCCCGCACCGTTGACTCCTACAATTAACCAGATGTTGAAAGTGTCTTTTTCCGGGGCAAATGTCAGGCTGTAGGCGGGATTGCCGGCGGCGGTGGAGGCACAGGGAGCGTCTAGAATGTCGCGCAGGATGGTTTTGAGGTAGGCTAGAGCCTGTTCTGGCGGCAGCACTTCTTGTTTGAGTCTTTCTTGGAGGCGAGTGATAATGATGTCGGTGGCTGCGACTCCGACATCGGCTTGTAGCAGCAAAGTCTCAATTTCCGCTACCGCGTCTTGATTGAGCGGGCCTTGACCCACGATCGCCTTTAGTTGATTAATTAAGCTGCGGCGAGTTCTTTCTAAGCCTTTCCGCAGTTTTTGCAGCCAACTGATTTCTTCAACGGATACTTGGTCTGGGCGGCGGCCTTGACTGGCTAAAATTTCTGAAGACCACAGGAAGCCTTCGTCAAAGGCGAAACCGGGAATTTCTTCGATAATTGCCGCTCTCTCGGCGGCGGCTGCAATTGCCTCTGGTTCTTCAATTGCGGTTTCTTTGAGACGTTCGATGCGCTCCATCCGATCGGCCTGAGCTCTGGCCCAAAACGGCAGGGCTTCCGCTGCTGCGCCATCAGATGCGAGTGATTCGGTTTCTACAACCTCAGTTGCAGGTTCGGCAATTTCTATATTTTCTGCTGTAACTTCTAATTGTTGAGCAATAGGTGCAATGTCGATCGCCCCGGCTGTTGGTTGCAGAGTTTGTGCAATTTCTGCGGGCTCTGCTGCATCGAGTTCGATCGCATCTGTAGCTTCAAGTGCCGGTGGTGCCGCAACTTCTGGAACTTCTGCAACAGTTGGTGCTGTGGGTGCTGGTTCGAGTTCGTCAGCCTCCGTTGCTTCAATAGTCGTCGGTTCTGCAACTTCTGCAACTGTCGCGATTTCTGTGGAGGCTGCTGTCACCTCGGGCGCTGCTGTCTCGGAAACTTCTGTTTCGGGCTTTTGCTGTTTTTGAATATTTTTGTAAGCAGCTTTAGCCCAATTGAGATAATCTTCGGCTACAGCGGGAGAGCTTTGCTCTGCTGCTGCATCTGTTTGAGGCTCAATCGGTGCGGATTTTGTCGACTCATCTGTCGGCTGTTCGGGGGTTGCCTCTTCTTCAGAAGATTTGCTTTCGCTGTACTGGCGACGAAACCAATTAAATACCATAGGAAATTGGGAATAGAGAATAGTTATTAGTCCTTAGTCAGTAGTCCCTAGTGTAGAGCCGATTGCCGATTGCCAATCACTAATGACCAATGACTACTGACTAAGGACTATAGTTATGAGTCCTTAGTCCTCAGTCCCTAGTGTAGAGCCGATTGCGGATTGCCAATCACTAATGACCAATGACTACTGACTAAGGACTAGGGACTAACAACTTCTGCATTGATTTTATCGACTACTCGGCGGAGGACTCCGTTGATGAAGCGATGTCCTTCGTCGCCGCTGTAGCGTTTTGCGAGTTGGACGGCTTCGCTGACGCTGACTTGTTCGGCTAAGCCGAGATATAGGATTTCGGCGATTGCGATTCTCATGATATCTCGATCGATCCGGGCCAAGCGTTCTATTTGCCAGTCTACAAGGGCTTCCGAGAGCAATTCGTCAATTTGAACACGGTTAGCGCTGACTTTCGTCAGGATTTGCAAAGCATAGGTGCGGACATCTTGCTGGTTGGCTAGCTGGATCAGTTCTGGAAACTCCATAGCTGAACCGAGACGGTTGATCGCGGTTTGGGTGAGTTCCACTGCTTCCCGCACCATTGCCCTAGAACTTTGTATATCGGCGGCGCGGATTTCGCTAGCAAGCAGTTTGTCGCTACTGCGCTGCACTTCGGATGCTGCTGCTTCTAGGGCTTCTTGAACTTCTGTTGTCAGGGCGCGGATGGCCGCGAGGACAACATCTTGCAGTTTCTTGGCTTCTAAGAGTTCTGGATTCGTCGGCAGTTGGCTGATGCCGAGGAGTGCGAGTTCGCGTGCTGTTTCGCGGGCTTTTTTCATCAGAAAATGGGTGGGAAACCCCGTCCTTTTAGGACGGCTTTACAGTTCGCCATGAGTTGTAAGCCAGAAACTTACAATCCGTGGGCTTTGCGTTTTGACACAGGCGTTTTCCTGTACCAAGACTGTGCAGGCTAATGCGAGATTTTTTCGCATCTTCGCCACCTACGTAACACTTTCCATACTTAGGATGCTTGACAATCCCCCCACGCTTCAATCCTTGCGACATGGAGCCACCGTAAGGACGGCGATATCCGTTTTTCCCAGGGTTAAAAACGTGCAATTGTCTGCGATAAATGCGGATGGGCTTACATTCCATCACCACCATATTTTCTGGTGATATATCGCCACCTACCAACAGGTAAGCTAGCACCCAAGAATCGACACAATGCGCATCAAAAACATTGGATAACTTTGCCTTAGATTTTTTTAGACCTAATCTTTGACGAGTTAAGTAGGTGTCGGTATAGCTATCAAATAGGGTGACAGGTGCAATTCTTTCCAACTCGGAATAACACCCTTTTTTGCCAATTTCTAAAGGCGAAAATGACGTATTCCACGTGTGACAATCTTTTTTTGTCACTGCTTTTACATCCTCAATTCCAATACCTGAGAGAGGAAAGATGGTATCAAAAACTTTGACTACTCGGATTTTGAATTGCCAGCGCGCCTTAGTGCTCGGAGGAATCGGGCCACGCGAACGGTTTTGACGAGGTTGGCGACAAGGTGTTTTTCGATTACGTCTTGCACGTCTGGCATTTGTACTTGTCTCTTCAGCCTCTTTCACCCAATCAACAGAATGAAACTGCTGATTTAAGTAGGTGTGAGCTTTTGATTTAACTGTGTACCCCTCACGTTTAGAACCCGGATCGATTCCAACTGCTACGGGTTGAGTATGACGATTTGAAGGTTCAACGTTTAAGCGAACACAAAATATCCCTTTACGGAAAAATGGTGTTGCTTTTCCAGATTTAATCCAACGCTCTGCCCTTGCGGGTGTTGTTGGCATTAAAGGACGTTGCTCACAGTCTACTACAGGAACGTATTGCATGGTGTTTGTTTGGCGATAAACCTAACTGTTTAATTTCCTTCGACTTTGACTAACGGAGTGGTTACGGGTTAGGAATAGCGCCTATAACATCCTTTGAAGTGCCACCTTCAGTTAGTTCAAATTGGCTTCTCGACCGTTGTCTAGTCCTACTTGCGCTTGTGTTCCACCTATGGCTTGGTTTCCCTACAAGCCCCATCCCTTTAGGGTGGGGTTAGTGACAGTTTTTAGATAGCAATTGAGAATGTAGGAAGTTTTTCGATCGCGCGCGGACTTGAACTTTAGCAGAAAACCCAACTAAAAGCGGTACAATGCCAGCTGTCTGACTCACCAGCGGCGGGTAGTTTACAGATACTTCGCCCTCAAACCCAAGATTTATGCTCGAAACCGGGTTTCTAAGTATAGGCTTTCTCGGTTTGGGCTGGTTTTGTCCAAATATTATCTGCTATGGAGAAAGTTTGCACGACCGGCGCGGGTCACTAAAGATGTCTTGGTTCACTCTTCTTCGACTGGGACGGGCTGGTATCTTGATTCAGATACTAAGGGTTCGAGTGTTTTGCCCTTGATGTTTGCCGGGGTTACTGGAACTGAGTTGCTGGGGTTGACGATGCCACCAGAGATGATGACTTTAAAGGCATCTTCGATCGACATTGACAAATTGACTAAATCTGCCTCCGGGACTATAGCGTACCATCCAGTGGTGGGGTTGGGAGTCGTGGGGATGAAAATGCCGATCGGGGTTTCGCCCGACAGATGAGGCGGCATATCGTTAGTCTCGATCGTACCGGTCACAAAAGCTAAAGTCCAGATTCCCCGGCGGGGATATTCCACCAACACCACGCGGCGAAATTTGTCGTTTGATTTGAGGAGGGTTCCCAGCAGTTGTTTGAGAGTTTTGTAAACCGAACCGGCTAGGGGAATTGCCTGCAACAGGCGTTCGCCAAAGTCTAGCAACCACCTCCCGAAGATATTGCGGGCCATCAAACCAATGATTGTAATGCTCAG
Source organism: Microcoleus sp. OTE_8_concoct_300 (assembly GCF_031383065.1). Lineage (NCBI taxonomy): Bacteria > Bacillati > Cyanobacteriota > Cyanophyceae > Oscillatoriales > Microcoleaceae > Microcoleus > Microcoleus sp. OTE_8_concoct_300. The sequence goes on from NZ_JANMZH010000574.1 coordinate 41,246, forward strand.
CAGAGGTACAGCCAGCCCTACTAAGAGATTTAGCAGATTCACCAAAATCGGGTTGAGTCCGTCAAAAGGGTTGATCTGCTTGGGAATTTTAGTGAGAAAATTGATGACCCAACTGGCGACGGTAATTGTCAGCCAGATGGTGGTAGCTAAGGGAATCACTACCAGTAGACCTGCGATCAGGTCGTTTTTTAAGTCTTGTTTGATGCGTTGGAGCACGGCGGGTCAAATCTCCTCGTAACTGATTGCCAATAAGGTGAACAAACCTGAGAGTAACGACTCAAGCGCCCTAACTCGTGGACGAGTATAGGGTGGACTTCTGAGCTAATCCTGCGTCTACATAGGAAACACACAGGCTCGCTTTAATTAGTGTCCGCCCGACAGCAATGTTTTTAACATTAACCGCAGCATTCACATCCCGATCCAATTCCCAACCGCAGAGGTGGCAACTATGCCATCTGTTGGCAATGGTTTTACGGATGCAAGTACCGCAACTAGAACAGTTTTGGGTTGTGCCGTTGGGATGCACAGCTATAGTCATCTTGCCAGCACTTTGGGCCTTGCAAGCCACAATAGCTATAAATTCACTCCAACCAGCATCTAGAATAGATTTCGCCAACCTAGTTTTCGCCCAACCTTTTACATTCAAGTCTTCAAAGCCAATTACGTCGTACCTATCAAGTAATTGCTTTGCCGTCTTGTAATGAAAATCTTTACCTTGCCTAGCCACTTTCTGATGATGTCTAGACAAACGTTTAACCGCCTTACCTCTGCGATTACTGCCTTTCTTCTTACGAGAAACAGACTTGTTTAATCGCTTTTTGACCTGTCCAGCTTTCCTGGCAAACTCAGGGATTAGCACTGTATCGGCATGACTGGTATTCAAAAACTCATTGAGTCCCATATCAATGCCCACTAACTTTTCATGAGAGAAATCAGGGCTAATTACTGGCACTGATTCATATTGCAAAGTTAAGGTCACATAGTAGCCATCAGCAGCAAATACGATAGTCGCAGTTGGGATTTTGAAGCCATCACGAATAGGACGATGCAGGATAATCTTCACATCACCAATTTTGGGCAATGTGATGCGATTACCTTTAATGCAGTCCTGCTTCATATGGGTGTAGGTGAATCTGTGATATCTGCCTCTACCTTTAAATCTTGGCTTGCCAGAACGCTTGCCTGACGAATCCGCCTTGATATACCTGTCAAAAGCTTTCTTGACTCTCTCAATGCAATTGAGCAATACCTGAGAGTGAATGCCTGCGTATTCACGGAATAGGTTTTTGGTATTCAGTAAGTCTTTCTTCTGCCAATAATACTCAGGTTGTTTGACTATTGGAGCGATACTGCATGATACAAGAGAGCAAGCATCAACCGGGCTTCGAGTGGACTCAAACCAGTTGAACCGCTCTGCCCGCCTCCCGTTATACTGCATACGCAACAAGCCTAGCCAATAGTCAAATTGACTGGCTTGCTCTTGGTTCGGGCGTAATTTGTACTGATGGGCTGTTATCATGACATAATTGTACCATATATAAGCCAGTAAATACCATGAAAAAGATTACTTTTCAGCTTTCGGACAAGGAGTTTGAATTGCTTGAATCATATTGTAGTGAGACAGAAAGAGGAAAAACAGAAGTTTTAAGGGAGTTGATAAGAAGCTTAAAAGTTACCTCTAAAAGCGAAGATAATTGTTCGTCGGCGGGGTATCGAACCCCTTGACTCACGCGCCTTTCATCCCGACGCTCACCTGAGGACAGGTAGAGCGCGGGGGTTCCCGTTTAGCAGAAGGAAGAAACTACACGACCCAAGAGTGAAATTCACCATTTTTATTGTTTTCTATCCGACCTTTGGGCACCCTTTCTTCAGGGAAGAGTTAGGGGGTAGTGACTCGTTGTGCTGTACTTGTATTGTAAAGAATTATTGCAAATTAGTGGCTGTCTTTAATATGCGTGATCCTTGAACCACTTTACCCTATTGTATATTTTAAGACAATTTAGCTCCGCTGTGAACAAATAAGCTCACAGCAGCGTTGAGGCTGCAGGAGGCGGGGCCTGTCCTGTAGAGGGCTTTTGGGCTTCTTCCACCCATGAATTGTTAGGGTGGGGCTGGTTAAGCTGCTGCACCATCCTAGATTGTCTATTATGTTCGAGGGGGAGAGGGCGAGAAGGGCAGAGGGGGAGAGGATTTGATGACTCGGGAATACGGCATTGAAATATGCAGTTTAATAAATGCAGAACACCCACAGGGAAAATCAAATTTTTGTGGAACAAGCCGAAAGGGCTGTGATTGAGAAAGGTGACATATCTTAGGTTAATTTTTGTAAAATATAAGGTACTTCTTAGACTATTTGATGATAGTTTGAAAAGCCGTAAAATATACATTCCTAGACGCATTCTGACTCCTCGAAACCGGGTTTTTTACGCCCGTGTGCGGGCTCGGGCGAAGTCTAATCGTCCATCTTTCCCCGGTTTCTGGATCCCCATAAGTCCAGAACTAATATAGTAAAATTTATTTCCGGTGGCGGGACTACCAAAAAAATAGCTTATGTTTAAGACTGGAGGACTGTTTGAAGAAAACCCTATTCAGGGAAATGTTGCGGGTGTTTCAGCGGAAAGACCAGACTTATTTTGCAGTAAGTTCGATCGCTTAAATCCGAGTGGTCAAATTGCGGTCGGCGATACCAATGTTTTATTTGATACCAGCTACAATTTGACTCGAAAACCAGATTGGGCGGCCGCTGCGACTGGTAGTGCGATCGACCTTTTGGATCCATTCACCAACTTCGACCTGCGGGCGTCAGGAGGCGACAATCTTAAATTTTATAGTAGTCTAAAGCCCCAGACCGATATCTCCACTCAAGTTCAGAAAGACGAACTAACAGGGATGGATTTTGCTGTTCCTGATATTAGACCTCTTGCAAAAGTCCTTTTCATCAATTGATGGGACGGGCAAGATGCCCATCCCACAAGAAAAAATAACTCTTGTGGGATGGGCATCTTGCC
>NZ_JANMZH010000599.1:0-16923 GCF_031383065.1 Microcoleus sp. OTE_8_concoct_300
TTTGTCATGTTTTTTGGCTTAAATCATTGGTAAAAGCTATGTTTCGCCATCACAAGATTGACAAAACTTATATTGCCGAGGCCAGCTCAAATTCACTCATCTTTCTAAATGCTGTTTTCTGACTTTTTCAGCAAGCCCTACGTATAGCGGTTCTCAAAAAAGTGAGGTATGTCCTATGCCCTATGCCCTATGCCCTATGCCCTATGCCCTATGCCCATGAGTACCTCATCTTTCTGAGAAAGGCTATAAGTCCCCCATTAAAGGATCGAAATCTTCAATTTTTCTCCTCCTATCACCATTTTCGATTCTGCCATTCTTCCACCCTCCCCCTAATTCGCAACAGACAACTATCGATTTTTTCGGGTTTATCTTCCGCTGCCTCGTTCTGGCGCTGTATCTGTATCTGTATCTTTATCTTTATCGTGATCTGCGTACAAGCTCTGAGTGTGAGCTAGAGCCGTTAAAAATTCTGGACTAGGGTTGCCTTGAGCAAAAAATGTCGATCGAGTTTCTAAGCTTTGAGCGTTAACTGCGGTGCTGCTCATTAACAAGCCTGACATCAAGAGAGAAGAGTAAACGCGCATCATAAAATTTGGTATTTGTATTTTCCACTTCTTGATACGCAGCCTGTACTCTGCTATCCGGGTAAAAAAAAATGAATTGCCGCGAAACCATCAATTACTAATTAATGGCATCGGCAATTTTTTTGAGTTTTCGTTAAAAGCGGATAAAACCCCTCATTTAGCTCGCCTGTTCGCTTGTAAGCTCGAGTTGCCTGCTGCTTGCGGGCAAGCAGCAGAATTCAACCGCTGGCATTTTCTCGAAACACTCTTCAAAGAAGGAAACTCAAACCGCAAATTGTAAATTTTTACTACTTTTATGATTAACTTCATAATTTATTGATATGAAGCCGCAACCCAGGGTTTAAAGCCTAAACAAATAGAGTACCCAGGCGCGCCAGCAGCACGCTACATATAAATATCTTGCTGAATGAGATTCCTTAAGGCGGGCAAGGCCTAATTTTTTACATTAAGTTTATAAATGGTTGCTATTGTATTTTTAAATGAATTGTGAACCTTTTATCTTTTCTTTTCTTCTCTTGGTTTGTGACAAGAGCGCTGACGCGCCACTTTGAAGGACGAGTCGAAAGCGGTTCGTTAAAAAAAAGCTCATTCACCAATCCGAAAAGGTTGCTATAGGGTGTTTTTGAATGAAACGTGAACGTATATGTGCTCGTCCAAGCGGTGCGCGAGCCACGGTTTAAGACACGCTACTGGTGACATAAGGAATGAGAATTAAATAACTTCCACAAGTTTGTGGGATGGGCGTCCCGCCCGTCCTTTTTGGCCGGGCGGGACGCCCATCCCACAATAACAATTAAAATTGTAAGTTATTTAATTCGCGATCCTAAGTTCATCGTCGCGGCTCACACACCCTACAAACAGAAACCGGGTTTTTCAACCGATATCGCGGAGTCAATCTCAAATCTCAAATCTCAAATCGACTGACTTGGGCATCTACCTGTAACAACAGCGAGTCGAGGGTTGATGAGTTCTCCAAAACAACATCAGCTTGTTGACACTTGTGAGCTAGGGATAACTGGGTGTTAATGCGGGCATTAGCTCGCTCGAAACTCAGCCCGTTTCGCTGCATCAGCCGTTCTAACTGCACTTCGGGCGAACAGTACACCACCCAAATTTCGGTACACAAGTCAGTCATGTTAGCTTCAAACAGCAGCGGCACTACCAAAACCAAAGTCAACGTGTCAGCCCGGGCGCAGAAACCGGGTTTTTTTTCAACAATACTTCGTTCTAGCTTTTGATGACGGTGAAAAGACCCGGTTTCTTGAGTCTTTGTACCTAAGTCCTGTGTGCCTGGGGATACCGGACTCAATGCAGCAATGTAGCTTTGAGTTTCCTCAACTAATCGGCGGCGGACATAAGGGTGAATCTGTTGTTCTAACCACTGCCGATCGAGAGCGTTACAAAAAATAATATTTCCCAACTCTGCCCGATTTAAATTGCCGTCGGGGAGCAGAATACCAGCGCCGTATCGTTCTACAATAGACTCGAGTATTGGCGAACCTGGATGGACAGCTTCGCGGGCGTAAATATCGGCATCTAAAATCGGAAATCCACAGGCATCTGCCAGATAATTAGATATCGCGGTTTTACCGGTGGCGATGCCCCCAGTTAAACCGATCAGACGGATAATTCGATCGCTCATAATTTTCTCTGTTTAAACTTCCTGTGTTTCGACACTTAGTGTCAGTCTTTGCTATGTTGGTCACACAATCAAAATTAGACTGAAAATTTGAAATTTGCGATCGAGAGTTGGCGTTAGGAATTGTGAGCATTGGGGTGCGATCGACTGTTTTTTACGCAAAATCTCAATTTTTAACTCGAATCAAGGTCTAGACCGAGGCAAACTTATGAATGCTCAACGTGCTGTGCGATCGATTCTGGCAGCAATTCCCCTTGCGGGATTTTTGATATTAGATTTTTTCCCCAACCTGGTTTTCCTCAAAGAAAATAGCAGCGGATGGGTGATTGTGGCAATTTATCCCCAATCTCAAATTGCGGCGGCCGGGCCTATTATTATTCCAGCATCAGACGGCACGGGAACCGAAGTCAGCACTCCCGCCCAGGGTACAGGGTCGCCCACTCGCTACGACATTACAGGCGGCACACCCTCGAGAGACGGAGCAAATGTATTCCACAGTTTTACTCGATTCGGTCTGAATTCTGGCGAAACTGCCAATTTCATCTCCAACCCAACCATAAAAAATATCCTCGGCCGCGTTGTCGGCGGCGACGCTTCCTTAATTAACGGTCTAATTCAAGTTAGTGGCGGCAATTCTAACTTGTTGCTGATGAATCCTGCAGGCATCATTTTTGGAACGAATGCTCGACTCGATGTGTCCGGGTCTTTTTTGGCTACCACCGCTAGCGGTATCGGTTTTGACAACGGCTGGTTCAACGGTACAGGGGCGAACGACTACCCGGCCCTAGTCGGAGCGCCGAATGCTTTTGCTTTTGGCGCACAGCCGGGGAGTATTGTCAATGCCGGTAACTTGGCTGTCGGCACGGGGCAAAATTTGACTTTGCTGGGCGGTACGGTCATCAGTACAGGGCAACTTTCTGCCCCGGGCGGTCAAATTACTGTGGCGACTGTTCCGGGGGAAAATCTGGTGCGGTTGAGTCAAGAGGGACTTTTGCTGAGTTTAGAAGTTTCCCCAGCAGCCGGAGTGTCGAGTTCGCAAGTTCTTCCGTTCTCTGGGCTGACTTTACCTCGGCTACTCTCGGGCCCTGGTGCCGCTGAGGCTACGGGTATAACTACGAACGATCGCGGTGAAGTCGTGCTCGCGGGCGGGCAAACAGTGCCTGCAGGTGCTGGAACTGCGCTGGTATCGGGTGCTGCGGACGTGTCTGCCAGGGGGGGCGGGGGAGGAAGCGTGAACGTGTTGGGCGACAAGGTAGGGCTATTGTCCGCGAAGATTGAGGCTTCCGGACCCGACGGCGGGGGAACAGTGCGGATCGGGGGAGATTACCGAGGCGAGGGAACTGTGCCGAATGCAACAATGACTTACGTGGATGGCAAAAGCTCGATCGCTGCTAACGCAACGGGCTCCGGCAACGGCGGCAGAGTTTTTGTCTGGGCGGACAACACAACAGCATTTTTGGGCAGCATCAGCGCGAAAGGCGTTTCTGCAACTGACACCGCAGGTGTTGGCGGGTTTGTAGAAGTTTCGGGCAAGCAAAGATTGATTTTTAACGGTACTGTCGATACGGACGGGACAAATGGTTTGGGGACTTTGCTGTTAGATCCAGAGAATATCTTAATTACAGATTCTACAGAAGCTACGGGCGATGCGGCAATAATTGCCAACAATAATATTTTGGCAACAGGAAGGCTACCAGGACAGCAAAACAATTCTGAGCCTTCGCTGACAATTTCGGCCTTAGCTTTGGAAAGTATGTCGGCTACGTCAAATGTGGTTCTCGAAGCGCTCAATGATATTACAATTGCTGATTTGGCGGACAATCAGTTGAGCTTTCAAGCAACTACTGGATCGGTAACATTGAGAGCAGATGCCGATCGCAGTGGCGCGGGCGTTTTTTCGATGAATGCGCTCGATACAATTAGCACGGCTGGTGGCTCGATCGCCATTTCGGGAAATCAAATTACGGCGGGTAATTTGTCGAGCAACGGCGGAAATATTAGTTTGATTAGTCCGGGTTCGACCGTTGCCAACAATATTTCTTCATCCAATCCCAGCATCGGCAGCAGCGGAAATATTTTGCTCGAAGGCCTGAACGTAACGGCCCAAAAACTTGATGCCAGTGGCCTAGAAGCGGCGGGAAATGTAACTGTGACGGCTCGGAATCTTCTGGGAGTGAGCTTCGTCGCAGGGGGTGCGGGAAATATTACTTTGACTGGTAATGAAATTAATTTTAAAGGCGACAAAAATTCAGTCAGCGGCACAGGCTTTTTGGTACTACAACCTTGGAGTCCAGGTCAAAATATTGCGATCGGCGGTTCTGGAGATGTCGGCACTAATATTTATTTGAATCTCACGGCAAAGGACCTCGGAAGTTTGCAAAATGGGTTTGCTGGAATTACGATCGGTCGCAGCAACGGTATCGGTTCGATTCTGATTGCCAACGATTTGACATTTTATGACTCGCTAATTATTCAATCGCCGGCAGGTTTGGGAACAATCACTACCACAAGTTCCTTGACAGGGGCCGACAAGGCCTCAATTACTCTTAAAGCTGACGGCAATATCCGAACCGGCGATATTTCTACCAACGGTGAGGAAATTCGCCTCGCCAGCACAACGGGCAATATCACAACTGGTCAGCTACTTACTGTTGGAACCCCCACCATCAACACGAATGTCAATTCTTCCCAAGATATGGGCAATTCGGGGGGAGATGTGACCGTTACCGCCAAGGGTACGGTGACTGTGGGTGCGATCGACACTCGGGGCGATCGCGCGGGGAATGTGACGCTGACCGGACCCTTGGTCGTCACTGCGGGGGCGATCGCATCTAGTGGCTCGAAAACACCGGGAAATATTACTTTAACCGGCAGCGAGATTGACTTGACGGGTGACAAAAATTCGATCGCCAGCAATGGCAATCTGGTGCTGCAACCGGCTGATCCAAGTCAAAATATTATAATTGAAGGTTCTCGCGATACAGAAGCTCTGAACTTGACTGCTGCTGAATTGAACACTTTTCGGAATGGGTTTGCTTCGATCACGATCGGACGTTCTGACGGTAGCGGTGTGATCTCGATTGCTTCTGGAAGGCCAAATTTAACGCCTAATTCAACGCCAGTGGCGGTGACATTTCAAGATCCGACGAGGATTCAATCGCCCAATGGCATCGGTGCGATCGTGGGAACGGGTGCGATCGTCGGAACTGATAACGCCACGATCGATCTGATCGGCGGTACTGTGAATGTTGGGGACGTTACCTCGAAAGCGGGGATTAACATCATTAGCAGTCAAGGCAATGTGACTGCTGGTACGGTTTCATCTCGATCGGCTTCCGGGGCGGCGGGCCCTATCAACATCGGCAGCGCCGGTGCGGTAGAAACGGGCAACATCGATGCTTTCGGTTCCACAAGCGGGGGAGATATTTCGATTGCGGCGCCCGGGCGGATCGTTACAGGGGTGATCAATTCGAGTTCGCAGTGGGGAAGTGCCGGTTCGAGCAAGATTACCGGGCAGAAAGATGTTGAAGTTGTTTCGATCAAAGCTCGCGGCAATACGGGCGGCGATGTGGCAATCGAGGCTGGGGGAGCGTTTCGGGCGGCGGGAACAGGAACGGCTGCTTCGGGCGTCTCGGTCAGCATTTCTACAGACGGGCTGGCTCGATCGGGTTCACAGACGCTGCTGCAAAGCACTTGCTCCTCGGGAACCTGCACGGCGGCGACTGTTGGGACGGGAAACTCCAAGCCGAACACTGCCACCTCCTCAACTGCTATCGGGCCGCTGGCGATCGTGCCGAGTCCGGCAGCAACTAGCAGCGTGGCACTGCAAACTACAGGCAATTCTCCACAAATTGTGACTCAGGTGAGTCTCCCGGACTCCGCGTCGGTGCCAAAGAGCAGTAACGCCAATGTCTCGCCTCAACAGGCTGCTGCGCCTGTTGAGGCGCCCTCGAACGAGACGGAGGCTGGCTTGGTACTGCTGTCGCCGTCGGTGTTAAAAGACAATTTGGGTGCTCCGGAGAGGACAGAAAACGGTAGCTTGCAGGCAACTGCACAGAAGCCGGCAAGTGCGGTAACAGCAGAAAGTATCGGGAATGTGAGGGTTCCTGAGATTTCTCGATCGAGTTCGATCGGGCAAATAAATCCGATCGACGCAGTGCAGCAAAGGGATATAACTCAGGGCCGGGAATTTGAACGTTACTTTGGCGGCAATCTCGGTCAAAAGTCTGTCACGCAGCAAAGTATTCGAGATACTCTCAGCAGCGTCAATCGGCTGACTGGGGTTAAACCCGCTATCCTTTACGTGTGGGCGAAAGACAAACATTTAGAACTTGTGTTGTTATTGCCCGACGGCAAAAATGTTTTTAAAAGCGTGTCTGCAAGCCGCGAGACAGTGCTGCAAGTTGCTAAAGAATTCACTAATGCTATCAGAACTCCCAGGAGATTGAATGCTGCTGATTACAAGGAACCTGCCGAGGAACTTTACCAGTGGTTAATTGCACCCCTGCAACCGGAATTGGATGCTAACAACATTGACACCTTGGTGTTTTCGATGGATGCCGGTTTGCGAACTTTGCCTTTGGCTGCTCTTTACGACGGCAAGCAGTTTTTGGTAGAAAAGTACAGTTTGGGGCTGATTCCGAGTTTGAGTTTAACTGATACTCGCTATGCCGATGTTAAGGGTTCTGAAGTTTTAGCGATGGGTGCGTCGAATTTTCCTGCCAAATACGATCAAAATCCTTTGCCTGCGGTGCCGCTGGAAATATCGACAATTGTAGGCAAGATTTGGCCCGGTTCGTCTTTTCTCAATGAAGCTTTTACTTTGGCAAATTTGAAGGGTAAGCGCAATCAACCGCAATACAAAATTATTCATTTAGCTACTCACGGCGATTTTCAGCCGGGCGGGGCCGAAAATTCTTACATTCAGTTTTGGGATACTAAGTTGCGCTTGAATCAGTTGGAGGAGTTGAAGTTATCTAACCCGCAGGTGGAGTTGTTGGTTTTGAGTGCTTGTACTACGGCGGTGGGAGACGAACAAGCTGAGTTGGGGTTTGCGGGGTTGGCGGTACACGCGGGGGTAAAATCGGCTTTGGCGAGTTTGTGGTATGTCAGCGATGTCGGTACTTTGGGGCTGATGACTGAGTTTTACCAGCAGTTGCGTACAGCGCCGATTAAGGCTGAGGCTTTGCGGCAAGCGCAGTTGGCGATGTTGCGGGGAGAAGTGCGGTTGCAAGATGGTTATTTGGTGCGATCGGGCAACAATCAAGCTCTGCCTTTACCGTCGGAGTTGGCCGCCAGGGGCGATCGAAATTTGTCGCATCCTTATTATTGGGCTGCTTTTACCATGATCGGTTCCCCGTGGTAATTCTTATTGGTTACTTGTTCTTGGTTATTGGTTATTTGTTGGTTCCAATAACCAATAATATCATGTCCGATCGATTAACCATAATATCCCTGCCGGGCGGGTTTTTGAGATTGTCAATTATTGGCAGATATTGTTTGTGAACCCGCCCCTACCTGATTTCGGGTAATCGACCGGACATGATATAACTAATGACTAAGGACTAATTGCTAGCTGCTATTTGACTCAAGCGTTTGAGGATGCGGAGTACATCATAAAGTTCGTTGCCGGGGTTCCGGGTGAGATACCCCTTAGATGTGCTATATCGAGGTGATTCTCCTTTCACTAATTTGACAAAGATGAAACTTCCGCCTGTAGCAATCATGCCGTAACTAGGTTTAGCGAGATTAGGATTTGCCAGCATATAAGCTAAGATTTGCGCCAATCCCGCTTCGATCGAAAATGAAACTCGTTTCGATTCTATTACCATCAGCCACAACTGCTCTTTTAAAACTAAAGTATCAAGGCTGCCTTTGATGATAACCCCTTCATCTTCTTCGGAAATTTCGACGGATTTTTCTGGTTTAATGTAGAAAGGATGCAGATAAAACTCGCCTGCAAATAACAGCGGAGAGACGATCGACAAACTAATGGTTTTTTCCAGCATCGGCGGATACGACCACATATTGAAGTAACCCGCTTTAATCTGATCTAGCTGTCGTTTTTGAAAGTCGGTAATTTCTGGTAACTCGTCTTGCCATTCTCTGAAAAATTGGTCGTCTGTGACAAGTTGAAGGTTAAAAAGTGTTTTTAATTCTTCTAATGTGACATTTTTAGCTTGAATTGTTTGAACCATAATTCTAGCCTGTTAATTTTATGGGTACTTATAATTTTATCAAATTTCCCGGTAATATGATGTCCCGTCGAGCGATAATATAATGTCCGGTCGAGCGATCGCGATTTTTGTAGGGGCGGGTTCGCCAACAATACCGGCCAACAATTGACCATCTCAAAAACCCGCCCCGACCCGGATATTAGGGTTAATCGATCGGCCAGGATATAATAACAAAATTGGTTCGTAGCGAGGACCCAGAGTCCTGACCCAATTCGCTCGGACTTGCATTCCTCACTACGAACTGGTAACGCTTATTTTACCGAAGATGATATAAGTCAAAATTTAATTTTGCTAATTCCAAATTTTTTGTAAATTGAGAACAAATCCCGGCAAAACATTTTCTCCAGAAAGGGTGAGAGGAGATTGTAAAACTTCCACATCTTGACCGGGGCGATAAATTTCAACTTCCCGTTTTTTGCGGTTAATCAGCCAACCCAAACGGCAGCCATTTTCCATATATTCTTGCATTTTTTCCTGAGTTTTTTTTAGGCTGTCGCTGGGCGAGACTAATTCAATGACAAAATCGGGACAAAGCGGGATGAATTTTTCTCTTTGTTCGGGCGTCAAAGCTGACCAGCGGGATTTTTCTACCCAAGAAGCATCGGGAGATCGATCGGCTTTATTGGGCAGAGCAAAACCTGTGGAGGAATCAAACACTTCGCCGAGTTCGGTTTGTTCGTTCCACAGATCCAATTGTGTAGTCAATTTAACATTGCGTTTCCCTGTTTCTCCTCCGGTTGGTGGCATGGCGATTAATTCTCCGTTGGCGCTGCGTTCTAATTTTAAATCGGGGTTTTCTTCGCACAGTTGGTAAAACTGTTCTGAAGTTAGTTTGATAATGGAATTGAGGTTTAAGGTGATAGCAGTCATTGTTATTTACCTGCTGATTTTATGAAATACATTAAGAATTAAAAATGAGTAATCCCATTTTTAATTCTTAATTATTAACTTCTCATTCTACTGCAATTGTTTGATTCTGCTGAGCGCGTCTTGATAGGCACTCGTTCTGCCGCCTTGCTTGTAAAGTTCTGCTGCTTTTTGAAAGTCGGCAATTGCTTTCGGTTGGTCTTTGTTGTCCAGGTAAGCTAAAGCTCGGTTGTAGTAAGCGTCGGCAAAACCGGGATTGGCTTCGATCGCCAGCGTGTATGCTTGAATAGCAGTGGAACCGCGTGTGGGTTCCTGTTGGGGCAAGCCGGCCGTGAGGAAAGTGCGGGCATTACCGATATTAAAATACAATTCAGGGGTATATTTGGGCTTGAAAGCGAGCGATCTGTTGAAATCCGCGATCGCCTCCCAAGCATCTCCTTGATCTAACAGCGAAAGTCCTCGAAAATAATAAGCTTGGGCATCTTGCGGATTGCCGGTGGATACCGGGCCGCTGGTTGGGGGAGTATTGTCTACTTTCAACTCGGATTTGTTTATTCCCGCCGCCACCAGCTTCGCGATAAATGTATTGATTGGAACTGCTGCATTAAATCCGGTTTTAATCGGGGCGACTTCGCCGGAACTGGTTTGCGCGAAACCAAATTCCCCTTGTCCGTGTAAACCGATGACTCGGGCTTCGGAGTCAAAAACTGGGCCGCCACTCATACCACTCCAAGTTACGGCTTGATACCGCAAAGTGTAACCTTCTGGGCGGTTGCGTGGGCGGCTGGTAACGAGTCCGGGAGAGAGTTCGGGTTCTCGTTCGGCGCCGAAAAGTCCGCCCGTAGCGGGATAGCCGTAAACGAAGATTTGAGTGCCGATGACGGCTAAATCGGAATCTGCGATCGTCGCCACTGGATATTCTTCGGGGCTTTCAAATTTGACTACGGCTAAATCTGGGTCAGTTTCGGCGGTTTGCAAACGGGTGACTGCAGTTGCTTGATAGTTTTTGCCGATCGACGTGCGAACGGTGTATTTCACGTCTGCTTTTTCTACGACGTGATTGACTGTTAAAACTGTGTAAGTTTTGCCTTTTTTGGCAATAATTACGCCAGAACCGTCTCCGAGGGAACTGTTAATTTGTACTGTCAGCGGTCCGGCAATGCTGGCGACTTCTTGGGGGGTTTTGGCGATCGCGGGTTGGCTGATGACTATGGTTAAGGCTGCGGTAGTTCCTGCTAGCAGGGTGGTTAAGCTGTCGTAACGAGAAAAATTTATATTCATGGCTATTGCTAATTTGTAGTTGGGTAACGGGATTTGCGGGAGAAAGGGCGATCGGTCCTTGGTACTTTTTTTGTTTTTAGTTTTATTGGTGATTTGACGCCAAGGAGCTCGGCTTTGTTCTTTAGTGATAATTTTACTCGCTTTTTTGTTCCGCGATTCCCTATTTCAATGTAGGGTGCGTACTGCGTACCTTAATTAATCTCCATGCAGGCTGCCCAACTTACTTATTAAAACTAAACAATACATGACTCGAACTCCGTGCTTAATTCTTCCTTAGTTATCGTTCCCCGTGCGACTCGCATGACTAAATCATATACTCCATCGTCCGTCAAATTCAGAGCGCAACCATTCAAACGCACATCTTGCAGCATTCTCAATAACGGGCAAGATGCCCGTTCCACAAAGAGTAGATTTTCTTGTGGAACAGGCATCTTGCCTGTTCCTAAAAGGCTAATTGAGAATGGTGCAAGATATAAGTTCAAACGCAAAAAGGTATCCATCACCGCAAAAGCCGTTCGTTTATTGCCGTCAATAAAGGGATGATTCATCGCTATGTGATAGAGATAGGCGGCCGCTTGTTCGCTAATTGTTGGATGCAAAAATTGACCGCCAAAAGTTGCTTGTGGCTGAGCCAAAGCCGACTCTAACAAACCTTCGTCTCTAACGCCGGGAGTGCCGCCAAAGCTAGAAATCTGGTCTGCATGAAGTTCTAGCACTTCTTCTAGAGAGAGAAATTTAGGAGTTGGCAAGGCGACGGTAAACCTCCTCTCGTTCTTTTTTAGATGCTAGGTAAGCGTTCCAAACATCACTTTTTTCTGCTTTTACAGGCTGTTTTGCCTTCAGGGCTAGTACAAACTCCAGCACTTCTTTCAACATAGGTTCTGGTACTTGGTCTAGTTCTTGAAGAAGTTGGTCTTTTGCGGTCATATTTCCTCCTAGTTATTTTACAACTATTTTATCCTAATTCATAAAAGTTTTGGAACCGAGAGATTGTACGCGAACATCTGTAGGGACACGGCAGTGCCGTGTCCTTACCCTGAATTTTTTTAAATTGGTATTACAACCATTTTACAAGCTACAGATTAGATAATTAACGGCTGTTCGATCGCACTTACAAATTTTGATAGTCTGTAACCCATTGGACGATCGCCTCAGTCAATCCGTCTAACGTGTATTCTTTGGCTTCCACATCTAACTTACCCAATAAATTCTGACAGCTTTTGGAAGTTTCGGGCCCGATGGATGCGATGCAAACGCTTTCCAACCAATCCTGAGATCCGGACAACGGCGGGCTTTTTTCTATGAGATTGCAGAAGTTATGCACAGTTTTAGAACTGGCAAATGTTATGATATTTACGGCTTGATTTTGGAGTGCGGATAGGGCGATCGGATCGATAGTTTCGGGACAGCAAGATTGGTAAGCTGGCACTTCTATTACTTGCGCTCCTTGGGCGGTGAATTCTTTAACTAAAACTTCTCTGCCGCCGCTTTCTACTCTCGGAAATAGGATTTTGCAGTTTTGCAAGTTATCGGGGAAGTTCTCGACTAGGGAATCGGCGACAAAGTTGGGGGGAATAAAGTCTGGTTGTAGAGAGTGCGATCGCAAACTGTCTGCTGTTTTTTTCCCGACAACTGCGATTTTAATACCAAACAAACTCCGGGCGTCTTTGCCTTTTGCTTGTAATCGTTGAAAAAAGCAGTCTACAGCGTTGTGGGAAGTGAGAATTAACCAGTGAAAGCTTGATAATTGTGCGATCGCACTGTCTAATGGTTCCCAAGTGGAGGGCGGCCCAATTACCAAGGCGGGCATTTC
Source organism: Microcoleus sp. OTE_8_concoct_300 (assembly GCF_031383065.1). NCBI lineage: Bacteria > Bacillati > Cyanobacteriota > Cyanophyceae > Oscillatoriales > Microcoleaceae > Microcoleus > Microcoleus sp. OTE_8_concoct_300. The sequence goes on from NZ_JANMZH010000599.1 coordinate 12,421, forward strand.
GATAACCCGGGCTCCTTGTTGCTGGAGTCGATCGCTAAATTCAGCAGACTGAGAAACCGATCGCGTAACTAAAATGGTTTTTCCTGCTAGCGGCAATTGGCGGTTATTAGTGGTGACAGGCGTATCGATCATATTTGTGCTTTCTGGCTGGATTAAATATTCGCGCAATCTGACTACTTCCCCAATTACGATCACGCAAGGCGATAGAGATTGACCTGCTGTTTGCTGTACAATGTTGGAGAGAGTGCCCAGCCAAATTTGCTGTTCGGGGCGACCACAATCTCGGATAATGGCGATCGGAGTTTCGGGCGATCGCCCGTGCTTTTGCAATTGCCAGATAATCTCGCTCAGATTTCGCCCTCCCATCAATATTACCAAAGTTTCTATCTGCACTAAAGCTTCCCATTCAAGAGCATCCGGTTCGTGGGCGCTCATGACTGCAAAACAGCGGCTCATCACCGGATCAGTGAGGGGAATTCCTGCTAGTAAAGGTGCGGATAGGGCGGAAGAAATTCCGGGTATTACTTCAAAGTCGCAGCCCGCTATGATTAATGCTTGTATTTCAGAACTGGAGCGACCAAAAATAAACGGATCGCCGCTTTTTAGCCGCACGACTTGTTTGCCTAACTTGCAATGTTCTACCAGCAAACGGTTAATTTCTTGCTGCTGGGTGGAAGGTTTGCCGCCACGTTTGCCGACTTCTATTTTCTGACAAGTTGGTGGGATTAATTCGAGTTGTGGGATGTCGATTAGAGCGTCGTAGATTAAGACTTCGGCTTGGGATAGCAGTTTGTGCGATCGCACTGTCATCAAGTTACAATCTCCCGGCCCCGCACCGACTAGATAAACTTTCCCTTTTTGGTTTTTCACAATTCCTCCTCGATCGTCTCCATAGTATAGTTTTATGAATATTGCGGTGCTGCGGCGCACCCTACCCTACCCTATAATTTAATCAGACTTTTCAAGCAGCCTGTAGGGGCGGGTTCACCCCTTCCCTTTAACGGTGCAAACAGGTTAAATAAACCCGCCCCCACCTAACGAGATGCACCCGTTACTATTTATGCAGATTATCATCATCACGGCCGCCGATGCAAATTACTTTGAATTGGTACGAGGTACTATTTTATCGGTGCGGGAAAAACCCGAGGGCGAAAATGTGGCGATCGGCTTTTTCGATCTCGGCTGCACTCCCCAACAGTTGCAGTGGCTGGAAACACAAGTTAATATCATTCAAAAGCCAGATTGGGACTTTGACTTTCCTGGCAGAAATGAAGCTCCCGAACATTTAAAAGGACTATTAGTTAGACCTTGTTTGCGAAAATACTTTCCAAATTTTCATATATACCTTTGGATTGATGCTGATGCTTGGGTTCAAGACTGGAGAGCAATTAATTTGTTGGTTGAAGGAGCATCGCGGCGGGGACTGGCAATTGTTCCCGAAGTTCACAGGGCGAGCTTGCAGCAGTACGGCCAACTGCCTCAGTTTTGGCAGTGGGTTTATCAACAATACGAAGCTAACTTTGGTGAAGAAATCGCTAATAAATTATACAGTTATCCCATATTAAATGCCGGAGTTTTCGCCCTCCGCAAAGACGCTTTGCACTGGGAAATATGGGCTGACAAACTCAATCAAGGATTGCAAAGATCCGGCTGTGTCATGACAGATCAATTTGCCCTCAACCTCGCTGTTTACAGTGGCGAATTGTTCAATCTGACTGAAATGCTCCCAGCTTGGTGTAATTGGATATTCAACGGTTTTCCGGTTTGGGACAAGCAGGGAGGCTGTTTTGTGGAGCCGTACTTGCCGCGGGAGGCGATCGGCATTTTGCATTTAGCTGGTCGCCAGCAGTTTGACCGAGTACAATTGATGGCAACTGACGGCGATATACTGGAAATTAGCGTCCGTTATCAACCTAAAAAACAGGAAGCAATACAAATAATTCAAAAAATAAAAATGACTTACCAACAACCTGAACTAAGCAAAAATAATTTATTACAACCAGGGGATTATGTTTCCCCAGGGTTCCAAATAATTATACCTGACTCCTATTTCCCCAATATGATTATTGCCGAGCCAAATGCAAGTAACTGGCCTTACTTGCGCCGGGAAATTCCGCATAATTGGTATGCAGACAAGCGCTATCCATTGATCGGGTTTTTGAATCGCGATGAAGCACACATCCTTTACAATACAGCCCTGAAATTCAAAGGTAAAAAAGCCTTAGAAATAGGCTGCTGGCTAGGGTGGTCTGCCTGTCACTTAGCCCTCGCAGGAGTTAAGTTAGATGTCGTCGATCCACTGTTAGAAAGAGAAGATATCAGACAAAGCGTAATCGATTCAATTCAAGGTGCTCTAAATGCGTCGGGCGTTCAAACATCAGTCGAGCTAATACCCGGCTATAGCCCCCAAAGAGTAGAAGAATTTTCCGCTCAATTCAACCGCAAATGGTCGTTAATTTTTATTGACGGAGAACACGGAGGTGATGGGCCGTTAAATGATGCCATTGCGTGTGAAAAATTGGCTGAGGAAGATGCAATAATTTTATTTCACGATTTAACCGCTCCAGATGTTGGTAAAGGTTTAGATTACTTGAAGCAAAGGGGATGGCAAACAGTAGTATATCAAACAATGCAAATTATGGGGGCTGCTTGGCGGGGCAATGTCGAGCCAGTAAAACATCAAGCCGACCCCAATATTTCCTGGCAGTTACCAGCACATTTGCACGGTTACAATATTAGCAGTTTAGAGACAATTAATTCTCAAACAGCCAGCCAAACCAATCAAAACCAACAGTCATCTTATACAAGAGATTTTTACCAATTAATCGGAGAAGGAACTCGCAATTCTGCTAGAGAAATTATTCCCCTGCTGTTAGACTTGCTGCAACCCATTTTACCTAAAAGTGTGGTAGATGTGGGCTGCGGTACGGGAAGTTGGTTAGCTGCGTTTCACAAGTTGGGAATTGCTGATTGTTTGGGAATAGATGGCGATTATGTCGATCGCACTATTTTACAAATTCCTTTAAATCAGTTCCAATCCGCCGATTTAAAGCAACCGCTGCAAATAAACAGAAAGTTTGACTTAGCAATTTCTCTGGAAGTTGCCGAACATTTGCCGGCTACCTGTGCCGAAAACTTGGTTAATTCTCTCACTCAACTAGCACCGGTGATTCTGTTTTCTGCTGCGATACCATTTCAAGGAGGCGTCGAACACGTTAACGAACAGTGGCCACAATATTGGGTTTATTACTTTCAGAAAAACGGCTATGTAGTTATTGACTGCTTGAGAAAAAAAATATGGAACAATCACAAAGTAGAGCCTTGGTACGCTCAGAATATCTTGATTTTTGTTAAACAAGAATACTTGTCGGGATATCCAAGGTTAGTAAATGAATATCAAAATACCGATCTGAATCAATTAGCCATCGTCCATCCCAAGATTTATTTTTACAGCTTGCAAGCTGCTAAAAATTCGGCACAGAATTTACAATCAAAAAGTGTCAAACAAGTTTCAGCATCGCCACAATTGGCAGATCGACCTTTGGTATCTGTGATTATTCCCTGTTACAATCAATCTCATTTTTTGCGGGAAGCAGTAACTAGCGTGATTAACCAAACTTACAAAAATTGGGAAATTATCATTGTCAATGACGGCAGTTTAGATACTACCAGCACAGTTGCCAAAAATTTAATAGTAGCAAATTCCCCATATCAAATTAGGCTGGTAGAACAAACAAATCAAGGGCTTTCAAGTGCTAGAAATGCTGGCATAGCAGCAGCAAAGGGTGAATACATTATGCCTTTAGATGCCGATGATATCCTAGCTGAAAACGCCTTGACTGACCTTTTAGAAATATGTTTAAAATCAAATGTACCTTGCGTAGCATTTGGTTCTTATCAAATGTTTGGAACTGAAAATCGCATAGTACCCAGTTACGAGTTGTATTCTCCCGAAAACATCAAGCAATCTAACATGATTCACCCGTCTTCACTCTATCACAAATCTATTTTGGATTTGGTCAGCGGGTACAAAGTTGGGATGAAGGAAGGTTACGAAGATTGGGAGTTTTGGGTTAACTGCCACAAGCACAATATTCCCTTTTTGGGAACGAGAGAAGTAGTTGTCAATTATCGGCGTTCCCAGGGTTCTATGTTGGCAAAAGCTCAGCAATATCATCAAAAGTTGGTAGCACAAATTGTTTGTTACAACCGGGAAATTTACGATATGGAAAGCGTGAATAGTGCTGAAAAGCTATTGGAACAAATCGCAAGTTAATCTTGATTCTTTATTCTTTAGTCCACAAAAACGGACTTGGTTTGTGTAGTAGGAATGAGAATTAAATAACTTACAATTTGATGGTTCTTGTGGGATGGGCGTCCCGCCCCTCCATTGAGGTCCGGGGGGTCCCCCAGAAAACAAAAGAGTGTAAATAATATAAATCACGATGCGTAACGAATTATAAATCAAAAAAAAAAAAATTTGGTATATGTTAATCCAACCAC
>NZ_JANMZH010000627.1:0-3760 GCF_031383065.1 Microcoleus sp. OTE_8_concoct_300
GCACTCAAGAGCAAGATATTAGCCAAGCTAAAAAATACTGGAGAGATTATGAAAGAACTCAAAGTGCCAACAACTAGAAGCTACCACGAATACTTGATTTCTTCTTTACAAACCCCTGAAAGTGCTGCTAGCTATATCGAGGTTATGTTGGAATTAGAGTCAGAAACACCAGAACCCGAATTGCTGCGAGCCGGACTTAAAGATGTGGTGGATGCTTATTTACAGATGAATAAGTTATCGACAGAAGCTAAACTTATATATGAGAAGCTCGATCGAATGTTGTCAGAGAGTGGGGGCGAGGAAATTTATGCTTTGATAGTTTTACTAGATAAACTGGGGTTCCAGTTAGCTGTCGCAGTAAAGTAGGTTAATTAATCAAGTAGTTAGGGCGATCGCGCTTTAGGACAATTTGGGATGTAAGGGCGATCGCGCTTTTGCAGAAAGTGGCAGAAGAGGCGCGATCGCACTTTTTTAGAAAGTGGAAAAGGAGTTTTTAAGACTCTGTTTCCAACTTCTCTTAGTTAGTAATCTACATCGTAGTTCATCAAAAAATCAACGCGATCCCCCCCACCCCGATATCTCTTTGCGTTCAGTAACGTAAACGTAAAATTGCAAACCCTTGACGGAAAGTCAATGTAGTTTTGACCTGTAGAACTGGTTGAAATATCTTTTGACCCACTAATCTGATTACCATCGCATTGGCTCGCTGTCCATGTAATAAGAGCAGAAGAGTCTGGACTTGTTAGATTTACATAAAACCCACCTATTCCCAAAGCACCCGAAGGTACTTGATAGGTATTATATTCGCAAGAACTTTGATTTAACGGACATTTACCAGGCCTTTCAGGTCCAGGCCATCGCTCTCCCGCTCGTGCGATTGAAGCGAAAGAAAAACTCGATATGAAACCAACAAACAACAAACCCATTTTTAAGCTGTGCATCAGTTTCATTACCTTTTGGTGTCTACTAAGTATAAATTTTTCCCTATATCCTAAAGCTTGTCAAGCCATATAAAGCCATATTTAGTAGGGAATTTATCTTAATAGCTAGGTCAGAAAAAGTCATATTTAGCTGGTTAAGCTTGAAAAAGTCATATACAGTTACGCTATAATCATGTCAACCCCTTGCATATGCGTAACTGATGGACGTTGAAGAAGCCTTAAAATTTACAGACCATCTAGCTTTAACTACTACGGGAAAACACTTAGATAGTCTGCAAAAAGCTATACTGCGCGGCGCTTGGGACAATCAGAAATATAAAGAAATTGCACAGCAGCACAACCGTTCAGAGAAATATGTTAAAGAAGTTGGCTTTAAATTATGGAAACTTATGTCAGTTGCATTAGGCGAGGAACAAGTATCTAAAGCAAATTTTAGAGCCAAGCTGGAAAATTTACAAGTTTCCAATGTCTCACTCGTCGGGAATGGCTGTATTCATATTCGTAACATCTCCGCAGATACTTTTTACTCTCCAAAAGTCTCACAACCTGAATCGTTACAAGAGGAAACTTTTAAGGAACAAACACGCAATACTAAACCAAAAGTATGTCAAGACTTAGGCGACGCACCAGAACCCAACCTATTCTATAACCGCACATCCGAACTCACCACCCTCGAAAACTGGATTTTGGGCCGCACCCGCCTCATCACCATCTTAGGCTTATCCGGTATTGGCAAAACCGCCCTTACTCTCCAACTAATCTCACAAATTCAACACGAATTCGACTACATCATCTGGCGCAGTCTCCGCAACTCTCCACCCCTGGCATCACTCCAAACCGACTTAATTAAATTCCTCTCCCAGCAGCAAGAAACTAACCCCCCCAACCCCCCCTTATCAAGGGGGGGCGAAGAGATTCAACCTCTTTCTCCCAGGCGCGGCGAAGAGATTCAACCTCTTTCTCCCCCCCTTAGCAACGGGGGGTTGGGGGGGGTGATCAACTATTTACGATCGCACCGCTGTCTGATCGTACTCGATGATATCCAAACCATTTTCAGCAGCCAACAACTCGCAGGAAATTACCAACCAGGATATGAAAATTACGGCGCATTCTTCAAACAAATAACAGAATCATCCCACAACAGTTGCCTCATCCTCCTGAGTTGGGAAAAACCCAGAGAAATCGCCGCCTTAGAAGGCGAAAACCGCCCCTGCAAATCTCTGCAACTCAACGGTTTAGGCGCCGAAGCACAAGAAATATTCACAGAAAAAGGATTAGCAGAACCCGAGAAATGGCCAGAACTGATCGACCTTTACCGAGGCAATCCCTTATGGTTAAATATAGTTGCCACATTCATTCAAGACTTATTCGGCGGTAGCGTTTCCGAATTCCTCTCCTATGATACCCTATTCTTAGGTGACTTAGAATCACTCCTGCACCAGCATTTCGATCGCCTAACCGCATCCGAACAACAGGCGATCGCATGGCTAGCCAATACCCCCGAACCAGCCGACATCTCAAAAATACCAGAAAACCTGCAACTATCACCGCCCGAACTCTTGAAAGTCATGCAATCTTTAGGACGACGGTCATTAGTTGAAACAGTAAAACAAAACGGGCGATCGCACTTTACGATCGGGCAAGTAATCAGAGAGTATATAACAAACAAAACCAGAAACAAAAACTGATAAACTTATCGCTCTGCTAAACTACAGCTAAAATAGTAAAACTTTATGGAGGTATGCTAAACTTGTGAATAGGCGGGATTTACAGAACATAGCACTCACTCGAATTAAAGAAGTAGAAGTGCTGCTCAACAATCGTCAATACTCAGGTGCTTACTACCTCAGCGGTTATGTCATCGAATGTGCTTTAAAGGCTTGCATTGCCAAGCAAACTAAAAAATTTGATTTTCCTGACAAGAAAACTGTGATGGACAGTTACACGCACGATTTAGAAAAGCTTGTTAAAGTCGCTAAAATTGAAAAACAGTTAAAGTCTCTCCTCAACGATCCTGAGTTTTCATTGCGATAGTCTATCGTCAAAGACTGGTCAGAAGAAAGCCGTTATCAAAAACATAACCGACAAGAAGCCCTGGATATTTACTCAGCAATTACCGACCCATATCACGGAGTTTTACAATGGCTACAGCAACATTGGTAAGTTACGAAATAGAAGAAGGTCAAAGACTAATAGACGCTCTCAACGCAGCAAATCTATCAGTTGATTCGGCTCTCTGGATCTACGCCCCAGAACCAGAAACCTGGCGACTGACGCTAGCTACACCTCTGTACGATCGCCAAGGACCTCTTAAAACTTATGGGGAAATTCTGTCAGTCTTTCGCCAAGTTAAACCAGAATTGAAAATCGATTGGACAGCACTTGTAGCAGTCAGCCCAAAACATGAATTAATTGAAGGATTGCGTCAGTCACAACAAGATTGGAATTTAAACTTATCAGGCACAAGACTGACAAATAATTGGGTCGATCGCACCTGGATCGAAGATGCTTACATTTATCAAATTAAGTGAGTTGACAGGGCAAAAAATAGCTTAAAATAGGTGCGATCGCCCTCCCTATACCTCACCTTTAGGATTACTGTATTAATGAAAATCGCCACCTGGAACGTCAACTCAATCCGCACCCGCCTAGAACACGTTACTAGCTGGCTGCAAACCAACTCCCCAGACGTTCTCTGCCTCCAAGAAACCAAAGTTACAGACAAAGACTTCCCCCTAGAACCCTTCATCAACCTCGGCTACAACTGCTACATTTCCGGTCAAAAATCCTACAACGGCGTCGCCATTTTTAGCCGATCG
>NZ_JANMZH010000628.1:0-4669 GCF_031383065.1 Microcoleus sp. OTE_8_concoct_300
GCACTCAAGAGCAAGATATTAGCCAAGCTAAAAAATACTGGAGAGATTATGAAAGAACTCAAAGTGCCAACAACTAGAAGCTACCACGAATACTTGATTTCTTCTTTACAAACCCCTGAAAGTGCTGCTAGCTATATCGAGACCATGTTGGAATTGGAGTCAGAAGGCCCCGAACCTGAATTGCTGCGAGCAGGACTTAAAGATGTGGTGGATGCTTATTTACAGATGAATAAGTTATCGACAGAAGCTAAACTTATATATGAGAAACTCGATCGGATGTTGTCTGAGAGTGGGGGCGAGGAAATTTATGCTTTGATAGTTTTACTAGATAAATTGGGGTTGCAGTTGGCTGTCGCAGTAAAATAGGTTAATTAATAAAATAGTTAGGGCGATCGCGCTTTTTGACAAGTTGGGATTTAAGGGCGATCGCTTTTTATTAAAAACTAGAATATTGAGAGCATTATCGGATCAAAAAAGTTTGCTTATTAGTATGGCTAAGGCGCTTTTTCACAAGTTTCCTGATTTTCAGGAAGCTGGCAGCGCAAACGTTCTAAACTCCCTTGAAGTTCTCTAACTTGCTTCTGTAAAGCTTCTATCTGAACATCCTTTTCCTGCAATCGTCGATCGAGCTGTTGAAAAGCATCCCTTGTACTCCCTCCTAATACAGGATTTGTGCTAATGTTGGAATCGTTCGCAGAGGGCATATTACCTGTAGACTGAGTGGCTGGAAAGTTGACTGATGGAGAAGGGACAGAAGACGGCGCGCGATCGACAATATTAGGTGTATTTCTATTTGTTGGCTCAGGATTGTTTATGGAATTGCTGTTTTGTCTTTGGGAACCAATATTTGCTCTACCTCCCCACTCAATGCCAAGTCCTATTCTCGTATCTCCACCCCGCACGCTAAGAGTTGTGCGTAACCCGATATCCTGCTTTCCTTCATCATCCAAATTATAACCAGTGCGGAATGACAGAGAAGTTACAGGCAAATTAGTCTCGCCGATAGGTATGGCGTAGTTACCAAAAGCGCTAAAGCTAACTCTTTCATTTGCTACAAACCCCGCTCCTATTCCTAAATTCAGACTGCTATTGGCAGAGTCTAACGGTTGAGAATATCCCAGAGAGCCTAAGACAATTACAGGATCTCTGATTAAACTAGCTTGACTTTGAACCGTGACTGTCCAAGGGTAAGCAACACCGACTGAAAAACGAGGGTCTAGGGTAGAGCCAGGAGCGGGACGGTATTCTACAGATAAACCTGCGCCAATGTCAGTGTTAGTTTCTGTTGATTTTTCAGTACGGTTGCTAAAATCTCGTTGTTGCCTGCGAATGAACAAATTAGGGTTAACATTGGCTCCTATACTTAAATTGGGACTGAAACTGTAGCTTCCTGAAGCAGAAAAGTTAATTGATTGGTTGAATGTCTCAAAATTGAACGGAGTCCCTTCTCTATCGAAATCCAATCCTTCTCGTCCGTCTGGTATATAGTTGACACCAAAAGTGTAGATGTAGCCTCCTGTTTCTTCTTCTGGCAGTCGCAACGGGTCAATGGGTATCTGAGCCTGTGCAGGCGGACATATCAGGAAAGCTATCAATAGAATAGGAACTCGCTTGATCATAACTTCCTTCTCAGTGAATTTAGTCTTGCTAGACGGAATTCTGCCCAACGCAGCGTTTCGCTTTGTTGTTCTTTTGCAGTCGAAATCAAGTTTTCAGGTGGAAGCGGTACAAGGGTTACACCGCTAAAACCTTGTTCATTTACTAAAGCACCAAGAGGTTGAATGCGCCGTCCCCATGATGGATCTGCTAAAATTACCCAATTCCCTACCATGCCGACTGCTAAAACATAGTGCATTTGAGGTTTGGTGACGTGCAAAACAACAGGCAGTCCCCCTTTGCGAAAGTAGTCGGCTAACGATGCTAGGGTAAGTCGCATCCCCCTAGCTTGAATGCCTTTATCAGCTAAAGCCTGTCTTAATGCTAAAGCGGTGACTCCTTTTTCTTCTGGGCTTTTACCGCTTCCTGCCATTGCTTTTTCTGACAGTTCTAAAATCTCAGATTCCGCAGTTGGTTGACCGTAGTAGTGAGTAAGTAGGGTAGCTACAGCCGCAGGGCCACAGGTGTAATAGTTGGTCTGACCTATCACTCCTTCATAGCGGAGAGTCCGATAGGGAGTTATAGGGTTAGCAAATACTGGTTGTTGAGATAAACAGAGTAAGACCACTGTAATATGATTGGGTAAAAAAAATATTCGGATTTTCTGTAATTTACTGAGCGAAAAACTATTTATTACATCCACAAATATTCTTCATCGTTCAACTGTAATTTGGCTTGTGATTTTAAACCCGCAGGTTTGGTAATCTTCTGCGGGTCACAATTGAGTTAATTCAATTTCTCGGTTTTGGACTTATTACCATCCGAAAGCTCGGTTCGCTCCAAATCCTGCAGCAGATCCTGCGATTCCGCAACCAGTCCAGTTCCCAGTTCCAGCCCGACAACCACCAGTAGCTGCTCCTCCAACTGCTGCTGAACCCCAATTTTGATGCCAAGCTTGTCCAGTACGCGCATTATTAAGACCGTTCATAACGACACCACCTACGGCTCCTACTCCAGCACCCACTGCAATATGTTTCCATTCGCCTTCAACTTCTGAAAGTTCCGCATCGCTGATCATTTCCCCTTCGGGTAATACAACCTGCTGTTGCTGCCTTGATGTAGTTTGCTGTGCGAGTGAATCAGCAAATGCAGGGGCGATCGTCATGTTAGCAAGTAACATGGCTGTTCCTGTTGTGGTCAGTAACTTTTTCATTTTGAAATATCCTTGGCAACTTCAGATAAAAACTGTGTGAGACGCCGTAAAAGCATCCTCTACCTTTTATAGTACATAAAGCTTTGAGTTGGTTAATTAAACTTAATATTTTTAGTAGGATAGAGTAGGTATTTGTTAAATATTTTTTGAGTTTAAAAAGTAGGAAACAGTAGGATTTAGTTGCCAAAATAGGAAACAGTAGGATAAAGTAGGGTAGCAATCGGCAAAACCACAACCTCTTAATCGACCTATGGACGATCGGCAAGTCGCGAAATGGGCTGACGACATTGTGTTCTCCGAAACTGGAAAACACCTCGATCATATACAACAATCTATATTGCGCGGCACTTGGCAACGTCAGAAATACCCCGAAATAGCCGAAAATTGCAAGCGTAGCAGAGCTCATGTCAGGAAGGAAGCCTCAAAATTATGGAAAATTCTCTCAGAAACATTAGGTGAAGACATCAATCAATCTAACTTTCGTTCCACAGCGGAAAGATGGCAATTCTCGAATTTCTCAATTACTGGGAATGGCTGCGTGCAGATAGGTAAAGTCTCCACAGATGGTTCCCTATCTTTCACAGTCCCCGAACCAACACAGAAAAACGAGGATATATTAAATAAACCGACAGAGAACGCTACACTTACAGTACGTCAAGATTTAGCTGATGCACCAGAACCCAACCTATTCTATAACCGCACATCCGAGCTCACCACCCTCGAAAACTGGATTTTGGGCCGCACCCGCCTCATCACCATCTTAGGCTTATCCGGTATTGGCAAAACCGCCCTTACACTCCAACTAATCCCACAAATTCAACACGAATTCGACTACATCATCTGGCGAAGTCTCCGCAACTCTCTACCGCTGGCATCACTCCAAACCGACTTAATTAAATTCTGTAGTGGCGGTGCCACCGTGTTCGTTCCCTATCCCGAAGAAAGGGCGATCGCGGGGGGATTGCCCCTACTAGAATATTTACGATCGCACCGCTGTCTCATCATCCTCGATGATATCCAAACCATTTTCAGCAGCCAACAACTCGCAGGAAATTACCAACCTGGATATGAAAATTACGGCGCATTCTTCAAACAAATAACAGAATCATCCCACAACAGTTGCCTCATCCTCCTGAGTTGGGAAAAACCCAGAGAAATCGCCGCCTTAGAAGGCGAAAACCGCCCCTGCAAATCCCTGCAACTCAACGGTTTAGGTCCCGAAGCACAAGAAATATTCACAGAAAAAGGTTTAGCAGAACCGGAGAAATGGTCAGAACTGATCGACCTTTACCGAGGCAATCCCTTATGGTTAAATATAGTTGCCACATTCATTCAAGACTTATTCGGCGGTAGCGTTTCCGAATTCCTCTCCTATGATACCCTATTCTTAGGAGACTTAGAATCACTCCTGCACCAGCATTTCGATCGCCTAACCGCATCCGAACAACAGGCGATCGCATGGCTAGCCAATACCCCCGAACCAGCCGACATCTCAAAAATACCAGAAAACCTGCAACTCTCACCGCCAGAACTCTTGAAAGTCATGCAATCTTTAGGACGGCGGTCATTAGTTGAAACAGTCAAACAAAACGGACGATCGCACTTTACGATCGGGCCAATAATCAGAGAGTATATAACAAACAAAAAATGAAAATCGCCACCTGGAACGTCAACTCAATCCGCACCCGCCTAGAACACGTTACTAGCTGGTTGCAAACAAACTCCCCAGACGTTCTCTGCCTCCAAGAAACCAAAGTTACAGACAAAGACTTCCCCCTAGAACCCTTCATCAACCTCGGCTACAACTGCTACATTTCCGGTCAAAAATCCTACAACGGCGTCGCCATTTTTAGCCGATCG
>NZ_JANMZH010000643.1:0-9776 GCF_031383065.1 Microcoleus sp. OTE_8_concoct_300
AATAATTAGTAACTGGTATGAAGTCCAAAGGAATCTATTCACTTCAGTTATACGTGAGCATATTTTAGCAAACTTTAGTAGTGGTGGCATTGTCTAGAATACATAGATGATGTTTTTTGTCAATGCGTAAGTCCTAGATTGTTTCAATTTGATTTTGTACTTGTTCGAGTTCTCGGCGTTTTTCAGCCAGCCAAACTTTTTGGGCCTCGCATTCTGCTTGATTTTGGCGATCGCGATTTTCCTGCTGTTCTAATAAATTCTCCCACAGCGAGATCGCTTTTGACATCGCATCGCTATTCGCATCAGCGCGATCGTCAAATACTGCAATAATTCTTTGTTGTACCTTCTCAAAAATAGACTCTGCCGATTCGCCAAATTTCTCAAAGCCTAACTCACAAACTTTTTCCTTAATCTGAGCTTTAACAGCATCGCCATCTAAAAAACTCCAGCCCAAACCGCCACCAGCACCAGCGGCTAAGCCACCCAAAACAACTCCTATAAAACCAAGTCCTGTAAAAAATAGCAACGCAGCACCAACTGCTGCACCAATTCCTAAACCCCCAAAAAATCCACCATCCTCAATCTCGCCAATTGATGAAGCTATTCCGCTTCCACTGCTGCCAATTCCGCCTAAGCTACCTGCTGTTGCTAAGTTATTGAATTGAGCGACAAGGCTAGTGCTGAGTTGCTGGTCAAACTGTTGAAATTCTTGCCGTATTGCAGAAATATCTTCACCGATTTGGCTGTCTAGCACTCCCATATTTTGTTTTAAAATAGACTGTACTTTTTGATTGCCCCAGTCATCAATTTCTTCGGTGATGTCTCGTACAAATTGCTCTGCATAATCTTTAGTCAACTTGTCTTGACTCATGATGTGTCCGTGTTCGGAAGTCCAGCGATGACTTTTTGCCATCAGGCGTTCTCCCAATCCTTCCACCCATTCATTCCAAGATTCAATAGCTTCTTCTACAGATTCCTCTCTCAGTTCATTAGCTAAAAGTTTGATTTTCACATCGCGGCCGCTTACTTCCGCTATTTGTTCAAAAATCTTCGCCTTATCTCCTTCAGAAACTGTCAACTTTCCTTCTAGCATTTCCCTATATTGACTCAATTCATCGCAGCCACTATTAATAATTTGCTTGATTCCGGCTGCGGATTGGTTAAGTGCGATCGCCCCCCGTTCAACAGTCAGAAACTTCTCAACCGAATCAGTAAAACCCTGAAAAGATTTTAGATAATCATCATTTTCATTGCCTGCTAAAATCGCTTCCAATGCAGATTGAGCAGAAATAAAATGAATCCGGTTTTCACCACCAATCAAATTTTGACTTGTAACAATCGTTTCCACCCTTTTTCGTACCTGCTGGCGACTCTCTTCCCGCCGCAGCAAATCGAAAAAATTAACTACCATAAAAATATTACTCGCGCCTTCCTTATTACCATAATTCAGTTCTTTTTTCAAGTACAAAAGCAGTTCTCGCTCTTTCTCGGTTAAAGCATTTTGAGCATGAGTTAAGAAAATAACGGCATCAGTTGTTTTGAGCACCTGTTGGGTGATTAATGTGCGTTCGGCTTGTTCGTTCAATCCAGGAGAATCAATAATTTCTACTCCATTGCGGCACAACTCTAATTCGGGATGTTCAAAAACGATTTCCGCAATTTCCGACTTGGCAATTTCATCGGCATAAGAACCATAAGCCGCTTCTTCCGAAATCGAAGCTTTCTCTTGATATTGTGCAGGTGAAATTTCTTCCTCCCGTCCATTTTTGTAGCGACAAATAACCCGGCGCTGCGAACCATATTTCAAAATAGTCACATTACCACTACAGGGAATATCGCGCACTGGTTGGATTTCCTCACCAAGTAAAGCATTTAGTAAGGTTGATTTGCCTTTACTAAATTCGCCGACAACAGCAACGCGAAAACATGGAGATTGCAATCTTTGAGATACTTTCGTTACTTCTTCTGCTAAAGTAGGAGATAGCACGTTGCGATCTATTCCATTTTGCAGAGTTAAACCTAGTTTTTCACAAAGAGCATTCAGTTGTTGCCGATACTCCTGAAATTTTTTCAACTCCTGATAGGACGAAACTGATTGCTTTTGATTTGTTTTGTGTTTCGGTTTGGCTGGTAAATGTCCGATAATGTGACTGGCAGCACGGATAAACATAGAATCGAGAGATTGAAATTGCGCTGGATCTAGTAACGAGTGGAGTTCTGTTAAAGCTGCTGTATCGCTTATTGCTTGACTGCTAAAACTGGCTTCCAAAACAGTCAAAAATCGCCCAGCGATTCCGAGTTTGTTGGCGACAATCGTCAAATACTCTTTTTCGCGTTTATCTATTGTCCCATCTGCCGCCGACATTTGATACCCAAAACTAATCAGCAGCAGTTTTTCCTCCTCAGAAAAACACGCTGTCAGCGCCAGCAACGCGGTCAATTTCTTGTAAACTTGCTGTTCCCGCACGCTCTTAACCATCGGCATTACCAATGGGCGCAAATTGTTGTTAGCGGGAATAAGTTCCGTAAAAGTTGTCCGCAATCGCTGCGTTTCCTCAGCACTTACCGTACCGTCGGCATGAATGACTCCCAGCAATACCGTCACCAATCCCGCCAGAAAAAGCACGGGCGGAGTAATATCCTCTTTTCGTAGGTTTTGCCCTGTCAGTCGGGAAATAAGCTCAACCGTTTGCGGACTAATTAGCGAAGTGTCCATTTGCCGCGCCCTTAGATAATTTTTTTTATTTAAACTATCATAATATATTAGTTA
Source organism: Microcoleus sp. OTE_8_concoct_300 (assembly GCF_031383065.1). Lineage (NCBI taxonomy): Bacteria > Bacillati > Cyanobacteriota > Cyanophyceae > Oscillatoriales > Microcoleaceae > Microcoleus > Microcoleus sp. OTE_8_concoct_300. The sequence continues at coordinate 2,771 of NZ_JANMZH010000643.1, forward strand.
TTCTGTGGATTGGTAACACGGTAAAAATTGATGATGAACTTTGTATTTCCCCCGGCGGTACAGGCTGCGATCGAGGCTGGTAAGTACGCACAAGTGTTTACATCTGCTGGAGTGCCGATCGGCATGGCGAGAGATGCAGCGACGGGAGAATTCGTAGCCCATGCCGTTGGCGCAGCACTCAACAACAACCCACTATCGCCCTTAGTGTCTCCCATGCAGTTTGTTATGGGCGGCTTGCAGATGCAGCAAATGCACATGGGCTTTCAAGGCGTCCAAGCCACTTTGGGGGTGCTGCAAGCGACAACAGCCGTCATTGGTGTGGGAGTTGCGGCTGGGGTAGCCTTGTCGGCGGTGAATTTGCACCAGACTTTGAAACTAAAAAAAGCAGTAGAAAGGCTGGAAGTTAAAGTTGAAAATGGTTTCATCAATTTAGAACAACTTGTGAAAGGCCAAGGTGCGGAAATTAAGCAATTAATTTCCGAAGTCGTTGCAGATATAAAATTTGAGAACCATCGCCTAGTCTTAGTGCGGGCTTACGGGTTATTTAATCAAGCAATTCAACGAATGCGATCGGCTTTGCAACTGCAAGATATTAACCGCCGCAATGCTGAAATTGATGCAGCGCGGGGGATGCTGTTTGAAGCTTTAGCTGATTACAAAAATCCGCATTTATTAGAAGAAACTTGTGCGGCGGGACAGTTGCGTCGGTTAGAGTGCAGTTGGGGGATCGAGCAAATTATTATCGGCACGTATCAGGTACAAAATGAATTTGGTGCTGCGGGCGATCGCATCTCTCAGCTTCAACAACAAATCCGTCAAGATGGCTTAACAGTAATTGCTGGCTGCGACTGTGACGACGAACTAGATTTTCTGTTTCCTGAAATCACGCGAATTCACAATCACGATTTAGCTGCATTAGACACTTGGCTTAATCAGATTGAATGGACTAAAGCTTTGCCCGAAAGTGAGCTAAAACTGTTACAGAGTAAAGATTTTACTAATGCGAAGTTTTCATCAAGCGGTGATGAAAAATCAGCAACAACAGCTTCAGCAATACCGGATGAACAGTTATTTTATGAAAATTTGCGGCCTAAGTCTCATTTTTATTCTCTTCGGACTCAACTGGAATTAATGCTCGCTCCGCAGCAGCGTCAAGAGTATGAAAATTATATCATTGAGCAAGGGAAAATAGCGGGTCATAAAAGTTTAGTATCGTCGAACTTGGAAAAAGCGTCTGATTTGGCTGTTGCTAATCTGTTTTACTATTTTAGAGTCCGGGATGAATCGGAAGACGAATCAGAATTAGATTCAGATGAAACTACAACTGATACCACTACTCCTAACGTTTTTGATGAATCTTCCCCAAGTGGTAAGGTTAAGCAGCAAATCTATGAAAAAGTCAAAGCGATTGTTGTCAAGCAGCTAGAAGTTGATGCAAGTAAAGTCACCATCAACGCTAATTTTGCCAATGATTTAGGAGCCGATTCTCTCGATGCAGTAGAGCTAATTATGGCAATCGAGGAGGAATTCGACATTGAAATTCCCGATGAAGTTGCCGAGGCAATTACAACCGTTGAACAGACTGTTGATTACATTTACCAAAAAGTTGATGTTTAAAAAGCCAAGAAAGTAACCCAGTTCAAATTCCTGAAACAACAGAAGCTCAGATTCAAGATGATTCCCAAACTATGAAATAATTTGGGTTGACTTCAGAGTCAGGAATATTTAATTGCGATGATGAATTGTCAGAATTTCAGTTAGGTCTCAATCCTCATAATCAATGACGAAAAGCGATCGCTCACAAGCCTAAAATCACACCTAGGGTCTACCATCTTTTTCAAGGGCTGTATGTCCTTGATTCTATCTGTGTTCTGATGGGTTGTCGCCCCGTCAGCCAGCTAACCTTCGCGCACCATCCATACCAAAAACCCCAAAATTTGCTCGACAGGAGGAAGTGGATAATCAATCAAGTCAATTGTCACTGTTTGCCCTTGGAGTTTGAGGAATCGCCACTGAGTGCCATTGCTTACCACACCATAAATTATGGGAATCGGCTTTTTCTTAGCCTCATTAAATTTTTGTGCTGCCACCATTTCAGCAATACATTGCCCGAATCCTGTTCTGAGGTCAGATTTTTTTGCCTCCACAATGATGACTGCCGGTGCTTCGATTTCTAGAATTTCTTCGGAACGGCTAAAGAGAAAATCACACACGCCGTTCAGTCCCATTGATTCGTCTACTGTGAAGTCTTCTCCAGAAAATAAGCTGACTCGCCGCTGTAAAATTCGTCTCGCTTCTAGCAAAACAGGGAAAATAATTCCTTCAGAACGAGCTTTTTCGCTGGCGGATGAGGCAAACGGCAGGCTTTCTTCCAAAAAGGCAGTCAGTGTTTGTGAGGGGGAAATTGGGTCAATGTTAGGCAAAAAACGAACTGCTTCTACAGTGGTTAGATTAAATGCTTCCTTGACTTTACCGATTGTGGTGAAAGAACAGTAGGGCATAGGGATTAACAGTATAAATTGAATTGCTAACTATACTTAAACTCACAGAGATTCATTGAGTTGTTTTTGTTCCTCTTGAGGCTGCACTTGCTTGTGCAAACTAATTTTGTCGCCCACTTCATACCCCGAATTAAAACCCGCCGCGCTGCTGACTTGAGAATCTGTTCTCGTTCTAATTTTAACCCCTCGGCCCTCTAGATAATCGGCGATCGCCCGTTGATTTTTCTCAAACATCGATCGCACTACAATCCCTGGAGTCGCCGCCGCATCCCCCGAACCCGGAATCCCCGACTCTTCCATCTCCTGTTTTTGTTCCAACAATCTTTGTCTCAACCTTGTCGCGCATCCAACCCGAAAAGCATTCAGATACGCCAACCCCCTGCCGTTTCCTTTGCGGTATTTAGCCCTTTTTTCAATCGCAGAACTCAAATACTCGTACAGGTGTTTGCAAACAATCAGGTTTGTAGAAGTTCCCACCAAAAACATATTGCCATTATAAGTGTTTCGCATGGCATTGCAACCGTTAGCGTCGGCAATTCCCGAAAGCAGCATCATTTTCCAAGTGACAAATTTCGATGTTGTTTCAACTGAGTTTTCGTCAATCTCTTCTTGGTGATTTGGCCCTAAATCGGCGAGACTGAGATTGTACTGTGCCAGTAAGAGGGAAGCTTTTTCGGCTGCTGCAGTGGATTCGTTTTCATTGGATGAGGTGGCGAGGGCTAACAGCTTTTTGATTCTTTCGACAATACTTGTGTCTGCCATTTTTCTATCGGTTTTAGGGTGAGAGTATGCGGTGGCAAGGATTTGGGTGAATTCCTATTTTAGTATAGCTGGGAATGTGCGAGGTTTTTTGAGGAGGATTTTTTTGAACCGCAGAGGGCGCAGAGGGCGCAGAGAGAGAGAAAGAAAGAAGTTTGCAACTGATGGGCGGATTGGTTACTCTTCGAGGACTTCCAGGACTGATTTGGGCAGCAATTTATCTTTAAACCAGACTACTTTTGCTGGCACGTCTTTTACATTCACTCCGGCTTTTTCTAAATTCAGCCGTTCGGAAATAGCTAAAATCAAGTTATCGCATTCTGACTTCTGTACTTGTGCAAATTTCTTTTGCAAATACTCCGGCCGCCAATAGCCAACTATTTCTAATAAAAATACTCGCCCGTCGGGATGCACTAACCGAAAGTCGGGAATCATCACACTACCTGGAATGGGAATTAAATCTACTTCTCGCTCTAGTTGCCACTCGGTTTTTGTGGAATTCCATCTCTCAGCAAATGCGGCTTCTAACATACTATCATAAGGCTTGCCTGGGGGATAGTGGCTGACTAAACCGCAGTCGGAATTTAGGGTGAATTTACCTGTTTTTAAAACGCCACTAAAAGGGTCTTTTGTGTGCAGTGTCGAGTGCATACTCCATTTGGTGACGTGCAGCAGTGCGGGCAGCATTTTCGCGAGGGCTAAGCCGTAGCGGGTGCTGGGTTTGAATAAGCTTGTAGGGCCGTCTATTGTGAGTGTAAAACCGTGGTCTGCATCGCCTTCGATGTAAGTCATTAATTGAAATAGTTTCAGATAGCGAAATAAGAGTTTGTATTCTCCTGGATCGTTGCGGTGGGCGGTTAATTGGACTTGACTTGCTCGGTAAAATATGCCTTGAACTTGAGAAAGATTGTATTTGTGAAGCAAGTTTTCGGGTGTTGGTGCATTAAACTCTGTGAGGATTTTGTTTTCGTTTAAATCGGCGTATAAACCTGTAGTGATTTCGTGAGGCAAAACTTCTCTGTTTAAGTCTTGGCTGAGTTCAGTTGCTACTTTTTCCAGGGTTAATTGGGTGGATTGAGGGCTGGGAGTCGATCGCGCGGACAATGCAAAAACCCGCTGTCTCAACTCTGAGGGTTCTAGGGGACTGATGACTTCCAAGGTGCAGAAACCGCCTTTCAGCAGGTGCGCTAATCCCCGTTTCAGCCGATAATCGGGGCTATCGCCTTCTAATTCTAGCAAGCGTCCGTCGAGTTCGCCTTGGGTTTTGCCGATCGACTCTTGAAAGCAGTTTATCGTTTCGGTAGCTGCTTCTAAGTTTTTAGCATCTATCTTGAGGCGTAGCGGGATGATTGATTCTCCGTTTTGGCGGTGACTTAATAAATCAGTGGGTAGCATTTGTTAATAGTTTTTTATTTTTAACGAACCGCGAAGGCGCGAAGAACGCGAAGGGAAGAGAGAGTAAGAAAGAGAGTGTTCGGATATAGTTTGGGCTTGCTACCAGGGAATTTCATCTTTGTCTTCTCCCCATTTTGCGGGTGATTCTGCTGCTTTTTTGGTTGTCTCTCGGTTGACTCCGTAAATGGGTGTCGGTTTGACAATTTCTAGTTTCTGATATTCTGGCTTTGGCGGTTCTATTTGTGTTTGTGGTTGGGGTTTGTGAGGCTGCATTCCTCCTCGGCGGCGTTGGGATGTTCTTTCTTCGCTGGTGTCTTCGGTGACGACTTCGTAGAGAATTGCTAACTTATTTACATCGCTGCTTTTGCGGAGAACTCGACCCAATCGCTGGATGTATTCGCGTTCGCTGCCGGTTCCTGACAATATGATAGCAATTCTGGCGTCGGGAACGTCCACTCCTTCGTTGAGGACGTGGGAGGCGACGAGGGTTTTGTATTCGCCGCTGCGAAAGCGATCGAGGATTTCGTGGCGTTCTTTGACTGGGGTTTGGTGGGTAATTGTGGGGATGAGAAATTCTTGGGAAATTCGGTAAACTGTGGCGTTGTCTCCGGTGAAAATTAGCGTGCGCTGGGGAGAGTGTTCTGCTAGTATTTTGGCTAGGATTCGCAGTTTTCCTTCGGTACAAAGGGCGATTTCTTTGGCTTGGCGGTGGGCTAGCATGGCGCGCCGCCCCAAGGGCGATCGCGCGCTTGCCATGATAAACTGTTTCCAACCATCCAGGCTGGATATTCTGATGTTAGACTGTTTTAAGAAGTCGTTGCGAATGTTGATTAATTCGGCGTAGCGAGATCCTTCTTCTTGTGACAGTTTTACCATAATTTGAACTATTTTATGGTCTGCTAAAGCATCGCCTGCCAAATCTTCTGGTCTTTTGCTAAATACTGTCGGGCCGATCAGGAAATGCAAATCGCTGTGGCGGCCATCTGTGCGATCGGGTGTGGCTGTCAGTCCCAGTCGAAAAGGCGCGATCGCATATTCGGAAATTACTCGATAAAAGTCTGTTGGCAAATGGTGGCATTCGTCAAAAACCAGCAAACCGTATTTATTGCCCAAGGTTTCTGCATGAATACTTGCACTGTCGTAGGTCGCGACTAAAATTGGCGTTTTGTCCCGCGAACCTCCGCCCAACAATCCGATTTCGATGTCGGGAAAAGCAGCTTTTAAATTAGCATACCACTGGTGCATTAAATCGAGAGTTGGTACTACAATTAATGTACTGCGACCAGTGACTTGCATGGCTAATTGTGCCAGATAAGTTTTGCCGGAAGCGGTGGGGAGGACGACTACTCCTTGGCTTCCTGCTTCCTGCCAAGCTACGAGGGCCTGTTCTTGATGTGGGTAAGGCTGCATTTCCACGCTGGGTACGAGTTCGAGTAGTTCGTATCCCCTAGCTTCGTCCGTGAAGTGAATGCACTCGGCTTGGAGGCATTCTACCAGCGGGCGGTAGTGAATGGCTCGAATGCGGAATTTTTCCACGCGATCGTCCCATGTCGCAAAGTCCACCCAGTCTCTGCCTTTGGGCGGCGGGTGTAGCAGGAGCGTTCCGCGATCGAATGTTAAGGTAGGTATCCGTGGCATTTGTTTTGAGACCCCCTGAGTGCAAGCCTGTTAAATTATAAGTGACCCATCAAATATATTGACACCAAACTCTCTCTAAGTTAGTTTTTTTTAAAAGCAAATCTCTAGAACCACCATCTACTTTATACCGTTTCGGGTTGTTTGTTGAGATTTTTACCAGATAAGTTTCTCCAAATCTCACAAGTTTATATGCACCTACCTACTTAGTTAAAAGTCGGGCGAAGATGTTTGAATATCGCAAGATATTATGGTGGCTGAGCTGGTAAGCTGCTACGCATCTAAATTGAATACAGAGACGGGCATCCTGCCCGTCCCACAATAATTGTATAAAAGTTGACTGTCAAATTAGATGCACAACAGCTTAACTCAATACGGGTGCTCTTTGCAGAAAAAATCATTTGTCTTACCAAGCCCCAAAAACGGCACCTCATTGAGTATAATTTGGAGTCATTTAAAGAAAAAGTAAGGCGTAAAAAAATATAAAAAAAAGGGTATAAAAGGTAAATGTAGAACTTCGCGAAGGGAATCATTTAACCATTTTAAGTAGCTTTCCTTACGAGTATTCTGACGTAATAGACCTCTTGCAAAAATAATTAGGACGGGCTCTGGGGCCCATCCCACAAGAGTTATTTTTTCTTGTGGGATTGGCCCCAGAGCCCGTCCTAATTATTTTTGAAAGAGGTCTATTACGTCAGAATAATCGTAAGGAAAGC
>NZ_JANMZH010000649.1:0-1685 GCF_031383065.1 Microcoleus sp. OTE_8_concoct_300
CATTGGTAACAAGTTAAGCCTGTATGCCAGTTGTCAAGGGGATTTCAGAAGAGGCATCAAAGAAAAATTGGTGATTGCCTCGCTGTCGATCAGGGAAAGGTGAAACAATTAACTTAACATTGGGCTTTCGTTGAGATTTAACAATACCTAAATCTTGGTTTTCGGGCGCGGCGAAATACTCGATCAAGTCAGTTGCCTTACCTTTTTGATGAGCCACATAAAAATGGTAAAGACCCCGGTAAATCATTTCTAATGAAATCGAATCTATTGGTAAAGAGAGTTGGTCAGCAACGGCATCACCTAAATCAACCAAGAGTGCATAAAATATCCAAGTCCCCCAAATTTGAAGCTGGATGCCGTTGAGAGAACCTGTCCACAAATAACTTAATCCCAAAAGCCTTTTTACGGTATTAAAAGCATCTTCAATCCTCCAGCGCCTGCGATATAAATCTGCGACGACGTAGGGAGGTAATACATGAGGATCTAGTACGCTTGTCAAATAAGAATGCCAAATTTTACCGGAACGAACTTCAATCAAACGTAAGGTAATAAATGGAGTTTTTGAAGTTCCTGAGCCTAGCCGTATCCGACTATCTCGGAGTTCGTAACTATTGGTAAATACTTGCTCTACTTTAATTGATGCTCCTTTTTTCAAACGAGTAATTAAGTGGATATCTCGTTCAATTAATTTGAGCCAAAAGCTAAAATGATAAAATCCTCTATCCAGTAAGAGTAAGGTTTGAGTTGGCACTAATTGCAGAATATTTTCTTCAAGGTTAACATCAGAAGCTCTGGGGTTTTCCAGAAACCAAATCTCGACAGGAAGCCTGGTCATTAAATCTATGACTGTTGCCATTTTTCCTGCCAACTGCCCTTTAGGTATATCTTCCAGACTTTTGAGCTTGCAAAATAATGCTTCGAGTGTTGAGCTATCCACTATCCAAATTCGGGAAAATTTTGTCAAGGCAAATTGAATGCTTTCTGCTAAAGGTCTTTGGTTTCTCTTGTACCAAGCAGTTCTTAAACTCGGTAATAAATTTTTGAAGACTCCTTCAAATAAGGTGGCAGGAAAACTTAAAAACCTTTGAGACATTGCTTGTTGAGTAACTGTCGTAGGCCGGCACCACAAAAAACCTTCTCTTGCCAGCATTCTTGTGAGTTCTGTCACTCCAGCTACGTCTCGCCATAGCAAGGTTAATACTGCTGCTACCATCAACGGTAAGTTGAGAATTCTACCTCGTAAACCCAGTTGACGGTAGTAATTTTCTTGTGAGGTGATGGCTGGTGTTAATAATGCAGATAGTTGCGAGGCGATTGCCTCATCTTCCACCATCGGTCTTGTGGTTTTTTTGGCGTGGTCACGGTTGGTTTTTTGACTTTTAGCCATATTTACTGACCTACACAATCGCTCAATTATTTGTCAATTATATCGTTTGATCATACCAACGCCTGCGACTCTTATCGATCGCCTGCGACTCTTATCGATCGCCCGCGACTCTTATCGATCGCCCGCGACTAGAGTCAGCGAACAACTTATTAATAATGATAATCACTGCCGGTGGGAGAGTCCGCCGTCGGCGGACTCTCCCACCCTTACCCCTTGTTTGATTATCATTATTATTGAATTATATTTCTACATAAAGGGGTATTGACAAAATCTACTTCCTTCTAACTTGTTACCAATG
>NZ_JANMZH010000763.1:0-24301 GCF_031383065.1 Microcoleus sp. OTE_8_concoct_300
GCTCGAGACTCGACTACAAGCAAGATTTATTATGGGTTTGAATCTTAAGTAAAATACAGGACACGGCACTGCGGTGTCCCTACCCGAAGTTTCTACAGGCCGGGTCAAAACCTTGACATTGACACTAATGTCAAGGTTTAGGGTAAAGGAGTTATCTACCAAATCAATTTCCCCAATGACTCCCAATTCCCTCCCCATTTCTCGCCTCTGGCGCCTCGCCGAAGAACATCCAGATGCTGTGACTGCCGCCCTGTGCGGAATTCTAGTAATCTTGGGTTCCCTAGCCCTGCAATTCGGCTGGCTGGGTTTAGCCGTGTTAATCTTGCCCGCGGCTTATGTTATCGGCGGCTATTCCAGCACCCGCGAAGGCTTAACTACGCTTTTTCAAGAACACGAATTAGATGTAGATTTGTTAATGATTGTCGCTGCTTTGGGCGCTGCCAGTTTGGGTCTATGGCGGCAAGAATATCATTTAATTGTTGACGGTGCGGTGCTGATTTTAATCTTTGCAATTAGCGGCGCGCTGGAAGGTTATGCTATGCAGCGGACTGAACGCAGCATCCGCAGTTTGATGAGTTTGACTGCGGATACTGCTAGGGTGGTAATGTACGGCGGGGAACGGTTCGTTGCGATCGACAAATTGAAAATTGGCGATTACATTTTAGTCAAGCCCGGAGAAATCATCCCCACAGATGCGATAATTATTGAAGGCTACAGTGCGATCGATCAAGCCTCGATTACCGGCGAATCGATGCCCGTGGAAAAAACCAGCGGCGATGAAGTCTATGCAGGTACAATTAACGGTGTCGGCGCGCTGAAACTCGAAGTGCATAAAACTCCAGAAAGCAGTTTGATTCAGCGAGTGATTCGGCTGGTTCAAGAAGCGCAAACAGCCGCGCCGCCTTCTCAAATGTTTGTGGAAAAATTCGAGCGCGGTTATGCCAAATTAATTGTTGGTTTAGGCGTGCTGCTGGCAACTTTGCCCCCCTTTGTTTTGGGCTGGAATTGGGAAGAGACAATCTATCGGGCGCTGATTTTCCTAGTAGTCGCCTCCCCCTGCGCGCTGATGGCTTCGATTATGCCAGCGCTGCTTTCGGGAATTGCTAACGGGGCGAGACAGGGGATTTTGTTTAAAAGTGGCGCGCAATTAGAGATGATTGGTAAAGTCAGGGCGATCGCCTTTGACAAAACCGGAACTCTCACCACGGGAAAACCTGAAGTTATCCAAATTGTACCAGCAGCCGGATATACTGAAACAGAAGTTCTGCAATTAGCTGCAGCCCTAGAAGCTCATTCCGAACACGCGATCGCCTCTTCAATAGTCAGCGCCGCCCAGCAGCAACAGTTACAATTGTCAACCGCTACCGATGTACAAGCAAAAATCGGTCAAGGAATTGTCGGCAAAGTCAACAATCAAATCATTGCCATTGGTAAAGCCGAATTTGTCGAAGCAACTTCCGAATTAGCTCAAATCAGCCAGCAGTTGCAAGCAGAGGGTAAAACCGTTGTTTGGGTGGCAAAAGGCGAGCAACTTTTGGGAATCATTGCAGTAGCAGATACCCTCCGCCCCGAAGCAGCAGCAACCGTAAAACGCTTGCAAAAATTAGGCGTAGAACATATAATTATGCTAACCGGCGACAACGAGCAAACAGCTCAACACATCGCCCGTCAATTAGGCATCAAAGAAGTGTACGCCGAACTTTTGCCAGAAGACAAAGTGCAGGCAATTAAACAACTGCAAACCCAGTATCAAACTGTAGCAATGGTAGGAGACGGCATCAACGACGCCCCCGCCCTTGCTCAAGCTTCCGTAGGCATTGCGATGGGAATTTCCGGCAGCGATGTTGCTTTAGAAACTGCTGATATCGTATTAATGGCAGATAAGTTAGAGCAACTAGCTAAAGCAATTAGTTTGGGTCGCCGCGCTCAAAATGTTGTAAAACAAAACATTGTTTTTGCACTCAGTTGCATTGTGCTGTTATTGGCGGCTAATTTTTTCGGAAATATCACCATGCCTTTCGGCGTCATCGGTCACGAAGGCTCTACAGTAATAGTAACCTTAAGCGGTTTGCGACTGCTGAGAAATTAGACACCAAAAACCGCTAAAATCGAGGCAGAGCCTCTAGAAATACGTTCTCAGGCAGAGCCTGGGAACGAGACTCTTATCTGCGTTCATCTGCGTTAATCTGCCTTCATCTGCGGTTAAAAAATCAAAATATTAAGAAAAACTACAATTTGTGTGTGCGTCACTCAAAATACGCTAGCGTCAAAAGTATAGAATCATACCCAAATCTGAAATTGCTCGAAACTGCAATAAAAATTAACATAGAAAAAGTCTAGAAAATGGTATAGAACTGATTGCACCAAGAGCAATGGAAAAAAAGTTTTCTGTTGGAGGCTATTATGAACGAAAAAGTCATTGGGGCCGCGCGGAACGTTGCAATTGTTGGCCCTTATTTAAGCGGTAAAACCGCACTGCTCGAAAGTTTGCTGTCGGTGACAGGGACAATTACCCGCAAAGGAAATGTCAAAGATGGCAACACAATAGGTGATAGTTCGCCGGAAGCACGCGATCGCCAAATGAGCGTAGAAGTAAACGCCGCCACCGCTGAATATGAAGGCGTCCGCTTCACATTTCTCGACTGTCCGGGCTCGGTAGAATTTGTCCAAGAAACTTACAATGCGCTGATTGGTGTGGATGCGGCGATAATTGTTTGCGAACCCGTTGCCGATCGCACTTTAACCCTCGCACCCCTGTTTAAATTCCTCGACGATTGGGAAATTCCCCACCTAGTTTTCATCAACAAGATCGATCGAGCTTACACAGACGAAACTACTTGCGGCACCAACTTCACCGAGGTAATCGACGCGCTCAAATCCGTTTCTAGTAGACCGATCGTACCTCACCAATATCCGATCGGCAAAAACGAACAAATCATCGGTTTTATCGACTTAGTAACCGAACAAGCTTACCACTACCATCCGGGCGCCGCCGCAGATCCCGTTCCGCTTCCAGAACACCTCAAAGCACAAGAAAGCGCAGCGAGGCAGCAAATGCTCGAAGAATTGGCGAATTTTGACGACCATTTACTCGAAGAATTGCTCGAAGAAATCAATCCCGACGCCGAAGAAATTACCCGCGATTTAAAGATGGAATTAGGCGCAGATTTAATTGTGCCAGTATTCATCGGCATCGCCGAACAAGATTTCGGCGTGCGGCCTCTCCTGGAAGCTTTGCTGAGGGAAGCGCCAACACCGGAAACTACAGCCGATCGCCGCGGCATTATACTAAGTGAAAACAAAGTTCTGGCTCAAATCCTCAAAACCTATTACACGCCGCAGGGAGGTAAACTATCGTTAGTGAGAATGTGGCGGGGGACCCTGGCAGACGGAGCAAATTTGAACGGCGTTCGAGTTAACGGTTTGTACCGCTTGACCGGCCAGCAAACGCAAAGTTTGCAATCCGTCAGCGCCGGGGAAATTGTGGCTTTGGGAAGGCTAGAAGGCGTGAAAACAGGCGATACCCTGGCGCAAGACCCATCGGAAGAATTGCCAAAAGCCGAAATCATCCCGCCTGTCTACGCACTGGCGATCGTCCCAGAAAAGCGCAACGATGAAGTTAAGCTGAGCTCCGCTTTAGCTAAATTGCTAGAAGAAGACCCATCTTTAGTCTGGGAACAGCACGGCGACACTCACGAAATTATACTTTGGGGTCAAGGCGAAATCCACCTGAAAGTAGCCTTAGACAGGTTGCGCCGCAAGTATAACTTGCCGATGGTAACTCACTTACCGCAAGTGCCGTACAAAGAAACCATCCGCAAACCTGCATCTTCCATCCACGGGCGCTACAAACACCAAAGCGGCGGACACGGACAGTTTGGCGACGTGTACCTCGACATTCAACCGCAGCCTCGCGGAGAAGGTTTCACCTTTACCGACAAAATAGTCGGCGGCGTCGTCCCAAAACAGTACATTCCCGGCGTGGAAGTGGGTGTGCGCGAGTATTTGGATCGCGGCCCGCTGGGTTTCCCGGTGGTAGACGTAGCGGTGACGCTGACGAACGGTTCCTACCATACCGTTGACAGTTCCGAACAAGCTTTCAAGCAAGCGGCGCGTTTGGCGATGCAGGAGGGAATGGCGAAGTGCGAACCGGCATTGCTGGAGCCGATCGCCAAAGTTGAAATTTGCGCTCCGAACGAGTGTACATCAAAGGTGTTGCAGTTGGTCAGCGGACACCGCGGCCAAATTCTCGGCTACGAAGGTAAAAAAGGCTGGAAGGGATGGGATGCAGTTTCTGCTTATTTGCCGATCGCAGAAATGCAGAATTTGATCGTAGAATTGCGATCGCAGACAATGGGAGTAGGATTTTTTAATTGGGAGTTCGATCGATTGCAAGAAGTGCCGGAACCTTTAGCTAAGCGGGTTTTGCTAACGACTGGCGGCAATGGAAACGGTAACGGTAAAAGTTAGTTAGCTGTCTTAAAAAACCCGGTTTCTTGAATAAACCGGGTTTTTGCAGGAGTTACCATTAAAGTTTATTGCGATCGATTCCCATTTACCTCACATCTTGCACAATTCTCAAGAACAGGCAAGATGCCTGTTCCACAAAGAGTGAATTTTCTTGTGGAACAGGCATCTTGCCTGTTCATAAAAAGCTTATTGAGAATGGTGCAACATCTCAGATTTACCTGATTATTCAGTTAAGTTACTTAACGCTGAAATAATATTCTGAGCTAGCATTAACGCAGTTCTCGCTTCTTTTTCTAAGTTAAACATAGTATCTTGATAATCAGCTTTATTCCTAAGTTCTCTCAATTTGCTTAACTTTTCACCTATTTTGACCATGTTTTTATTTTTACTTCGGTGGTTTATAAATTTCTCTGCTACATATTGATGTTCGTTGATATCACGATTCTTACGAAAAAGTGTTGGGTCTTTTTCAATGTCGCGCAAGTAATTTCGCGCTAGGCAAAATGTCGAATAGTATGCTCTACTTATCGCCGATCGCAACTTGGCTTCCCTGTTAGCTGAACTGTCACTATTTGTGGCCGCTAACTCTTGAGCTAAATTCAAATATTCCGACCACTCAAATCTCATTTGACTCCCATTCAAGGCTAATATGTAAATCATTTTTGGGGGCAGCTATTTTAGATTCGAGCCACCAACTCTCATCAAGGATGTTTAACTTTGCAAAAGCTTCATCGACTTCGAGTTTGGTGTAAATGGTAATCCACAGCGATCGCCAATTGGCAATTTCTGGATCGGTTTTCACTTCCAAGCCTAATCTTTCCGTAGGAAATAGCGCTCGAATGCGATCGTAAGCTTCCAGAATCAAAGGTGCGATCGCTTCTTGTTCGATGATGATTTGAAAACTTTCTAGGGGGTTTTCAACGGCGTACAGGCTTTTGATTTTATTAAAAGATGCAATTAAATTGTCAAAGGCTTTAGCTATTTCAGAGGGATTTTCCATTTCTTCAGGCGGCTGAGGAAAGGAAGGGCTTAAATTTGCAGCATCCGTGCTGTAAATGCTGTCACTTGTCGGCGGGTATCGTTTGTCTTTTGATTTTGCTTGGTACTGCTCTTTTAAGTCGAGGCGTTCTTTTGTGTAAATTTCGTTGAGAGTGTTGTTTTGTTCGGCTAATTTTTCTAAAGCCAATATCTGACGACTTATATTCTCTTCCAACTCACCAAGCTGGACAGATGAATCTAGTTTAGCTAAAGCAGCGCCAAGGGCTTGCAGACTAATAATATCTCTTGCTTTCATAATAGTCGATGGTTTGGAAGTTAGGGATTAACTTTACCAGTAATTGTGAAACCTGCCCAGTGGTAGAGATCGGCATAAGGAGGTTTGTCAGATTCAATTTTAGCACGATCTCTGCGGATGAGGTTAGCTTCGTCTCTCAAATCTTGACTGCAACCGGAATTGTCTTTCATTACTTCAGACAATTCGAGATACCAGTTGGATAGTTCGCTGTAAGTAATAGTTCGGAGCCATTTTTGCGCTTGTTTGAGGGCTAGTGCCGGATGCAACTTATTTTGGCAACGCTGTTCGCTGAGAATTTCATAGAATCGAATCATCATTAAAGCGCTAGATATCTCATCAACTATCCAAAGAGTGCTGAGGGCGTAAACAGCACCCGCAGCTAAAAAGCTGCTGGCTAAACCGACAAATTCATCTATCAGTTCTTCTTTTCCGGTTATGCCGGTTTCGCAAGCGGAAAGGCAGACTAGATAATAGCTTTTTAAATCGAATTTGGCGATTTCTTCTGAAGTTAGGGGCTGTTTGTTTTTCAGGATTAGCGCTGACTGGGATGGCTGTTTTGTGTTGTGGTAGGCGTGACCTGTAAAATGGAATATGTCAGCAGCCTGTTGCAGAATTTCTTTAAGATTATCGGTGGTAGCTTTTGAACTGGGAATGGTATTGCAGCAGTTAAGGTAAAAATTCGCGATCGCGGGCGCTTCTATTTCAGCAAAAAGTAATGGATCGGGGCTTTCTACCAACAGCAGAGACATTGAAGGTGAGGGTTTTCTGTCTAATCTGTCTATCCCAACTTGGATGCTGGGCAGATAAGTGATAGTGAAAAGATTATCGGAGAATAAAAAGTGCAGTGGCAGCAGGTGCAAGTCGCGGTGGGGAATTAAGATTAAGTATTTGACATTGGTGAGGTGGGTACAAATTTCTGGAATTTTGAGGATGTCAGCGAGTTTGTGCAATTGCGCTGTCATTGACTCGCGCCAGGGATGGGATTCTTTGCTTTGCTGTTTGCTGGTAGTTTTGCCGTAAGTTTGATAGTTGGTTTTCCAGTTTTCCAGCCATTTTTCTAAACTCTGACTGTTCTCCTTTGGGAATAAGTCGCACAGAGGTGTGGAAATAACTTCAAACTTTTCTAGAGTAATGATAAAAGCAGTCAGGGAAACTGGGCTGAGATGCCAGTAAATAATCGCGGTTTCGGTGTTGTTTGCCAGTAAGTCTCGGATTTGGGGATAAGTCGGGCTATCGGTGCGGTTTTGTGAAGTTGCGCGCATCCATTGCAGGCAAAAGTTTTTCCGCAATTCGGCTTTTTCCAGGGCATTTACTTTGTCGCCAGACTGAACGAGGGTATCGACTTCTAACTGGTAAAGTCCGACAAATTTGCGCTGGAGTCGCTGTTTGATTTCGGGGTGAGTTTGATTGTCTAAAAGTAAGGTTTCTAAGACGGTGGTAGCTTCGGTAAGGTACTCGCTGGTTTTGGGATCTCCCAAGCTGTGGCAGACTGTAATTAAGTCTTGCATTACTTCTAAATAAGTTTCTGGGATGAGGGGTAATTTCAAAAATTCGCGGGCTTGTTCGTAGCTGGCTTTGGCTTTGTGGAAAGATTCAAAATAAGTGGCTGTTTGTTTACCCTGTTTGTAATGTGCCTTGCCTTTTTGATGGTGCAATTTGCCGCAAGCGAGGCGATAGTCGTGGTTACTAGGCTGATATTTCTGTAAGCCTTCATCCCAGTTTTGAATGGCTTCACTGTAGCGCCCAGATCTGAAAAAGGCAAAACCTCGATTGACCCAAGCTTGCCACACTTGATCGCCTGTAATTTCTAAGGCTGTCTCGAAGGCGGCGATCGCCTCACTGCTGCGGTCCAAAGCATTTAGGGCATTGCCCAGCCCGTTCCAGGCCTGGTGGGAGTTGGGGTCAATTTCTAAGGCTGTCTCGAAGGCTGCTTTTGCCTCACTGTAGCGGCCCAAAGCATTTAGGACATTGCCCAGCCCGTTCCAGCCATAGTGGAATTTGCGGTCAAGTTCTAAGGCTAGATCGAAGGCTGCGATCGCCTGACTGTAGTCGCGCAAATCATGTAGGACATTGCCCAGCCCGTTCCAGGCCAAGTGGAATTTAGGGTCAATTTCTACGGCTTTCTCGTAGGCTGCGATCGCCTCACTGTGGCGGCCCAAATCTTTTAGGGTAGCGCCCATTCCGTTCCAGGCATTACAGTATTTTGGGTTAATTTCTAAGGCTTGCTTGTAGGCTGCGATCGCCTCACTGTAGCGATCCAAATTTCCTAGGGCAATGCCCAGGTTGTTCCAAACATAGTCGTTTTTGGGGTCAATTTCTAAGGCTTTCTCGAAGGCTGCGATCGCCTCACTGTAGCGGCCCAAATCTTTTAGGGTAGCGCCCAGCCCGTTCCAGGCACCGTGGAATTTCGGGTCAATTTCTAAGGCTTTCTCGAAGGCTGCGATCGCCTCACTGTAGTGGCCCAAATCTTCTAGAGTAACGCCCAGCCCGTTCCAGACAATTTGGGATTTGGGGTCAATTTCTAAGGCTTTCTCGAAGGCTGCGATCGCCTCACTGTGGCGGCTCAAACTATATAGGGCATTGCCTAGCCCGTTCCAGGCAGACTGGAATTTCGGGTCAATCTCTAAGGCTTGGTTGAAGGCTGCGATCGCCCCTTCTAAATCTCTTACATAATAGCGATAGACTCCTTGGTTATATAATTCTTCTGCCTTTTGCTTGACTTCTCTTTCTATAGATTCTGCCTGCGAAGCTGAATCATATTTGTTAGCAGCGGATGAATTATCTGTAGAAGAAACACTCAAACTCTCCCCAGCTAACAATCGAGTAACAATATTTTCACTTATAACCGATGAATCATCCGTGGGAGTCCGATTCAAACTCTCCCCAGCCAACAATTGCCTGCCGATATTGCCAGCAACCTCACTAATTCTCCCGCAATTCATCTCACCCAGCCGCACCATTCGCCCACCCAATTCTAAATTCGTTTCCGGGGATACCAGCAACCTTTCTCCAAATTCTTGCAGCCAGTTTTGCCACTCAGCATCTTTGATTTTGCAGCCGATTAAAAAGCCTTTAATATCGCCCCGAGTCCAGCCTTGTTCAACACCCTCTAACAGTTGCAAAAATTTCTGTTCGTATTCCCCAAAAGAGCGAATCGGAGTTGGCTTTGGCGGTGGGGGTGCTCCTTTGCGGAAATGTCGCTGAAGAAGCCGCCACAGGTTGAGGATTCTTTGCCAAATTTGTCCGAGCATTGGCTGGGTTAGTGATGTGTTATATCGGTTGACTGTTGACTGTTGACTATTAACTTGATTTGATTGGGAGGATGCTAGCGGACTTGATATTATTCAAGATTGTAGCAGAGACTCGGCGGTTTCAACCGCCGAATCATCTATTACAATTGATTGGGGTCGATTCCCATTTCTCGGAGTCTTAATTCTAAAGCTTGCGATCGCGATCGTTCTTGTTCCAGCAAAGTTTGTGCCTCAGTGGCACGTTCCTCTGCTTCCTGTGCCCGTGCTTCCGCCTGCTGTCGCAGTTGAGCGAGTTCCACAAAACTCACAAACGGTTCTCCCGACGGCCCGAACATTTCGAGTCCGGTTTCAGACAATCCAAAGCGCACGCCGAGTCTGGGACTAATCCAACCGTCTATTTGTTCGATCGCCTCTAACTCTTCCTCAACCCGCTGCCATCCTGTCAATTCTAATATTTGCGGGTCGTACAAATAGTATTCTTCTACACCGTAACGTTCGTAAAATTTGAACTTTTGAATCATGGGAGCTGGTCGATTTCCCGGCGACCAAATTTCAAACACAACTTGTGGCCCAATATTATCTTCATTCCACTGTTGATAGGAACCACGATAACCTTTTGGTCTACCAAAAACTACCATCACATCTGGAGCTTGGCAAAGTTTATTATTTCCTTCCACCGGATACCAAAGCAAGTCGCCGGCCACGAAAACATTCGGGTCATTCGCAAACAATAGTTCGGAATTTTCCTTAATCCAAACGATTAATCGAAATTGCTCAGTATTGTCTGACATTGGTTCTCCGTTATCATCGGGGTAGATAATATTTGATTTGTCGGGAGATTGCAGTTGTGTAACCATTGCTGTTTCCCCAAATTTGATGGTGACTTTAGATCGTGTCTGGTTATATAAATATCATAAGGACTCGGCGGTTGAAACCGCGTCTTGTCAAACGAAGTCTGCCTCCGCAGACTAACAGATCCACTTGTTACCAGGCTCTGCCTGGTAACGCAGATCCGGAGGCTCTGCCTCCAATTTTCCTCCGCAATCGAGGCTCTTCCTCGCTTACATCGGTTCCCAGGCAGAGCCGGGGAACCAGGGATTTTCGTAAAAATGTGGAACGGGCGCTTCTGCCCGTTCCTAAATTGCAGCTTAAATCCCCTACAACTTAACCACTAAAAAGAAATAATCAAGTAACCGTTCAGGAACTTAGCACCAGTAACAGACTTCCCAGTTAGCGCCGGAGGCAGCAAAATATTGCGCCGCTGATCGCCCGCTTCGATCGTCACTTCCGGCCCAGATTGAATCAATTTAATTTCTTTCTTGTCAAACCCAGGCAAAAACAAACTAACTTGACGCTGTGCAATGTTTATGTTAATCGGTTTAGGAGCTTTTGCGGCCTCAGAAAAATCGGGCAAAGCATCAATTAGCGGCTGCCAATTATTGTCACTGTGCGCCGGAACCGAAACAGCCGTCAAAGGATCAAAATCGGCAGTAATAGCTTCTGTAACCGATGCTTGATTAACAATGACACCGCCCACAGTCAAACCAACTTGTTGAGAACTTCCCCAAAGATAGCGAGCAGTTGCGATCGCACTTGCATCCCCAGTCGTCACCAAAAAAGCCGCCGTGCGGTTCGGATCTGCCAGCGCTTCCTTACCCTTATCCAAAAGATTATCGACTTGCTTAGTAGATTGAAAAGCATTGTCTCCCGACAAATCCACAGTCAACACGGTACTGACAACCGGTTGAATAAAAGGTGAAAGCGCTTTCCCCAAATCCGAATCTACCAAAGCTTGACGAAATCTGCGGATGTACCAACTCAGAATTTCCGGCATTCCCAGCATTCGCAGCGTATCCATGCCGCCGGTGCCGTCATAAACAATTACATCGTATTGTTTGCTGTCGTCGTATTCCCGAAGTTCATTCAACGCCAGCGCGCTGTCCATTCCCGGTAACACCCCTAATTCTTGACCGTAAATCTGCTTGAAAAACGGAGTACGGACATATTGAGCTTCTAGTTGTTTAACTTCGTCCCACCTGCGTTCTAGCAGCGGCGCGCTTTGCACCTGAACTGCTTTGAGGTTGGGGGCGATTTCCTGGGGGTTGAGAGTCAGGGGAACCCCTAGCAGAATACCCAATGCAGGGCCCGGATCTTGGCCGAGCAGCAGAACTCGCTTGCCTTGAGCCGCATATTTTTTAGCTGTTGCGATCGCGATCGTGCTGCGGCCAGTGCCGCCTTTGCCCAAAAATGTCAAAATCAAAGCCATTTTCTGTTCTCACTGCCAAAGCTTACTCTTTAACATTTAAGCGCAACCTTCAGCCAGAGTGGGGCAGTTGTCAGTTGTCAGTTGTCAGTTGTCAGTTGTTATTGGTAGCAGCTAATAACTCACACATCAGGAATCAGAAAGAACCACTACCGACTGCCCACTGCCCACTGACAACTGCCTTCTGTTAAACGGGTTCTAGCTCATCTTCAAAGAACCAAGTCGCAAAACCGTCAAACTTGACAACCACGCCTACTCCGCTACCGTCAACCATTCTAAATCCGTCAACAGTGCCTACTGGATTCTCCTTTATCTTGCCCACCATATTTGCAGGTATCCGATCTCTGAGACGGCGCACCTTAACTCTCTGACCTACTTCTATTGCCACTGAAATTGTTCTCCTGCTCTATATAACCTATATACAACCGTCCATTTTACAGTTTGGCGTCTACTTCTCAACAGCAACACCAGCAGGCGATCGCTCGCGATGATTTTCAGAAGGAATTTCGACCAACTTTCCCAAAAAGAGGGTATTCTAGTCGGAGTTGGTCGATCGTGTACTATGATTCCCTTGGGTTTGCCTCATCAGGTTCCACAGCGGCAAGCTCCACTCCCAGAGCCTGGCGCACCACTTAGATAATTATTTTTTATCGCTCGCAAAAAGAATCTTTTTATTAATTCCCACAACTACAGGATTTCTCCCCAATTAGTCATCCTTCCGGCAGAAGCCAAAAGGCATTCAGAAGCAGTAATTAACTTTATGTTTGCTATATATAAATCTTCGCTCTCTAACCTTGACATCGGCGAAAAATCATGCTGCAAAGCACTTTGAGTCTGGTTGACCAAATTTCCCGAAGGTCAGATTTTAGTAAACTGCCATGTTGTAACAGTTTACTAAAATCTGACAATAAAAAGAAGATTTAATGCTAGAATTTCATGCTGAGAAAGTCTATTTTTGCGGGTGCATTACTACATAAAAGGTGGAACGATTGCCTGAGTTAGGCAGTCTAATAGAGGAAATGAAGTCAAGGAACTTCAAGATCACAAAATTGAAATTATGAAGAAAAATTTTACGTGCTGGCGATCGACCAAAATTCCGCTCCTAAGTTTGTCCTTAGCGGTGTTCGCCTGTCTGCCGCTTGGTCGTGGGACGATCGCCAGTCCGCTCTCTCCATCCCCCAAACAGCCGTCGAACCCTACTAAAATTGTATCGGTCGATCGACCGCCAGCATTGCCAACCGGCTCAAAATCTCCAAAAAATCTGGCAAGACTGGCAGCGAATTCATCCCCAGCAGAGACTATAAAGGCTCAGGGAACAGGGGGCGGGCGATCGCTCGAAATCCGAGAAATTCGGGGTACAGTCACCTTTAAAGGGCGACCAGCAGTCGTGGGCGATCGGCTGCTCGCCCCCGGAGACGAAATCATCACCGGCCCCGATTCCACAGCCCGTTTAGCCATCGACAACAACACTGGCATCGTGGAAGTTTCCGAAAACACCGCAGTCAGAATATCAGATTTGTCAAGCAGTGCAGGTGGCCAAACAGAAACAGCCATTTTTGTCAGCAGGGGGCGAGTCAGGTTGTCCGTCGGCAAAACAGCCGCGACAACTCCCGCAGCCAACACCTCAACAATTATCCTGCCGAACCAAATAGTTGCCCTAAATACATTCAGCGGACTCGGCAAATCCAGTCAAATTGCCCAACAAACAAGTTCTGCCAGAACTTCCCCTGTCAGAGTTGAAACCCCAGAAGGCGTTGCCGGAGTCCGCGGCACCTCCTTTGGCGTCAGCGTCGGCGCAGGCAAAACCGCAGTCGAAACTATTGAAGGTGCAGTCGTAGTATCCGGTAGCAGCAACTCGGAAGTAGTTGTCAACAGCGGCAACGCCACGACAATTTTCCCTCAAACCCCGCCCGTGGCGCCCTTAGCGAGCCCTCGCAAAGCTGAACTCAAAGTCCGCCGTTTGGTGAGAGTCAGCGGCAATATCTATCGCTTCAGGGGTGAAATTAACCCGATCGACATAATTTATGTCAACGACGAACTGATTAAGATCGATCAAAAGGGGAACTTCCAAATCCAAGGAATTTTACCTCCAAGTCGCCGCCTCAGAATCGTAGTGCGAGGCCCGTCAGTCACCGAACAGCATTACACCCTCGCAGTTCCCTAAACAACCTCTCAGAGTCAAGTGTGCGGGCAGTGTCTGAGGAAGTGAGTGAGATCCTAAGTCCTATCTGGGTTGATTATTTTGTGTAGGTGCGAAGCATTTCGCGGTGAATCTCGGTAGTCAAAATAAAGAAATTTTGCCTCAACCCTTCACCCTTAGGGTCTTGTAAAACTTCATGACTCGCACTTTTCTCGAAGGTCTGACTCGAATGTCAATTATTGCGTCAAATTAATTGCATGAAGTTCAAAGAAAGGATCGATCATCTCAAAAAAAATCAACTGATCAACCTGCGGCAATATATAATCACAAATCCTCCCTGGATGACAGGCGCCCTAGCAGGTATAATGTCTGTAGCCATGCTGCAATTGGGAATGTGGAAACCCCTTGAATATTTGGGATACAACACGCTATTTCAAATTCGAGAATCGGGAATTTGGCCAAATCCGGGATGGGATCAGAGAATTGCGGTAATTGCGATCGAACGGCATTCCTTGCAGGAATACGGTCAATTTCCTTGGCCCCGCAACCGCTACGCCGAACTGTTGTCGGCCCTAAAAAAATCTCCTCCCACAGCAATAGGTTTCGACATTCTTTTCCTCGATCCGAGTCCGAAAGATGATATTTTAGCCGCTGCAATCGCCGCCAACGGCAAAGTTGTACTCGCAAGCACCATCAAAGAAGAACCCGTAGCATCTTTAAAAGCAGCAGCAGGTGTCGGCCACATCGCCCACGAAGCCGATAGCGACGGTATTAGCCGCGAGTCAAAAATCTTTCTTGACGGCATTCCTAATTTGGGTTTAGCAATGACTCACAGGTACAATGCTGCTAATCCCCAAAATCCAGTATTGCTCCCACAGTCAAACAATAGGCAGGCAAAAAAAGTCTGGGTTAACTGGCCTGGGAGAACAAAAAATGTACCCACCTATGCTTTTGTTGATGTTGTAGAAGGTAGAATTCCCGCAGATGCTCTCACTAATAAGTTAGTTTTAGTGGGCATAGTTGCTACCGGTTTTGACCCGATATCTTCACCTTTAGACGGAAATACAGCCGGGGTTTATTTATATGCAGCGTTGATGGACAATTTGCTCAATCAACGCTTGCTGCGGCGGCTGCCGATACTCGTAGAAATGTTGTTAGTGTTCGGGATTGGCCCGCTTACCGGTTGGGTTCTGTGGAACCGAGGTGTTAGAGCGAGAATTGCGATCGCTCTCGGTTTGCCTATAATTTGGATTGGGGCTGCTGCTGTGCTATTTGGCTTCTTTTTTTGGTGGGTTTCGATTGCCGCGCCTATCGGCACCCTCATTTTAGCTGGCACTGCTTTGCAACTGCGGGAACAGTACGAAAAGCAACAGTTGATGAGGTTATTTGAAAAGCACGTCGATCCAGAGACTGCTCAGCTTATTTGGCAACGCAAAGCTGAGATATTTGAACAGGGAGAACTCGAACCTCAAGAACTTACAGCAACGGTGCTGTTTATGGATATTCGCAGTTTTACTTCGATTTCGGAAAAAATGCCGCCGCGGGATTTGCTCAACTGGCTCAACAATTATTTGGAAGCGATGACCGACTGTATTATGGATCACGGTGGCGTTGTAGATAAATACATCGGCGATGCAATTATGGCCGTTTTTGGGGTGCCTTTTTGCCATAGCGAATATCCAGAAATTCAAAAAGATGCTTTGAATGCAGTTGCGGCTTGCATCGCCATGCACGACAAGCTGCACGAACTTAACCAGCAGCTTAGAATTGAGCGCAAACCTTTAATTAAGTTTGGCATTGGTTTGCATACCGGACAGTTAGTTGCTGGCACTGTCGGCGGTTCCCGGCGTTTGAATTATTCTGTGATCGGCGATGCTGTCAACGTTGCTGCTAGATTGGAGGCGATGAATAAGGAAATTGTTTCTGACAGTCCTTTTAATTTGTTGGTGACGGGGAGGACTTTTGCTTACGTGCGCGATCGCTACGAAGGTCAAAAAGTAGGATCGATTCAATTGCGCGGCAAAAAAGAAGAGACTGTGGTTTATGCTATTTTGGGCGAAAAGCCTTAGTCATCGGTCATTAGTCATCAGTCATCAGTCATTAGTCATTAGTCAACAGTCATTAGTCATTAGTCAACAGTCATTAGTCAACAGTCATTAGTCATTAGTCAACAGCCAACAGTCAACAGTCAACAGCCAACAGTCAACAGCCAACAGTCAACTATAATTCGGGTGTAACCGGAATTGATATCATCTCAAAAACCCACCGCAGCCCAAGGGTAAATCGAAATATACATTTTTTGTATTCGCTCACCCGTCCAGGTTGATGTAGATTATTAGCGGTGCGGGGGCGGGTTTATTAAGCTTGTTTGTACTGATGAGATATTGTCGTAAGCTGTTCGGGATTTAAATTGTATGTCAAAAAACAATAAAACTCTTGTGGCGTGGGCGTCCCGCCCGCGGAGAATATGCAATTTAAATGCGCGACAGCTTAAAACCCGCCCCTACGGAATTATATCGAAATATACATTTTTTATATTCGCTCACCCGTCAAGGTTGATGTAGATTATTAGCGGTGTGGGGGCGGGTTTATCAAGCTTGTTTGTACTGATGAGATATTGTCGTAAAACCCGCCCCTACGGAATTATATTGTTTCCCAATTCCCAATTCCCAATTCCCAATTCCCAATTAAGCTAATCCGCATTTAAATTGCATGGTAAAATAAATTTTTCCTCTTGTGGGGTGGGCATCCTGCCCGCCCTCAACATACAATTTAAATGCACAACAGCTTATTTTCCTCAATACTTCGGGGAAATCCAAGGGGAAATTTAACGGCAATCGTATCTAATCAAATACGCTCAGCCGCAGAGTTTTAGCTATTTGTTCTAACAGAAATAAGCCTGCGACAGAATTTCCCTCTTGATCCAGGGGCGGACTGTAAAAGCCGATCGCACCCTGGCCCGGAATTACCGACACCAAAGCCCCGCTAACTCCAGACTTGGCAGGCAGTCCCACCCGCACCGCAAAGCGGCCAGATGCTTCATACAAACCGCAAGTTGCCATCAGTGCTTTGACAGTGCGGCAGTTTTCCCAGATTCCTCGATCGCCACTATTTACCAAAACCATTCCCAGCTTAGCTAAATCCTCCACAGTTCCCGACAAACAACAGAGGCGATTGTAAGTTTCTAAAGCAATTTCAGAGTTTTGAATATAACCCGAGTCTACCATTTTTAAGGCGAGATTCCCATTATTTTCATTCGGCATTGAATTCACTGAATAGAGCATTAACTCATCAACAAATAACTGACTTTTTGCCTGTTGATTCAGCCAAGTTCGCAAGTTTTGACAGCGCGCCACAGCATTTTGACCGGGAATCAAAGACGCTAGGGCGATCGCCCCGCTATTAATCATCGGGTTTCTCGGCTTCCCTTGGTCTATTTCGAGTTGAGTTAACGAATTGAAAGGCAGCTCCGAAGGCTCGCAGCCAACGCACTCAAATACCCTTTTTTCGCCCAATTCGCACAGCAAATAAAGCAGCAGAAAGGGCTTGACTGCGCTCATCAGCGAGAATGTTTGAGCAATGCTACCCCAGCTCAATAATTGACCGTCAATTGCCCGAATTTGCACGGCAAACCCTTGTCGGTCGGCTCGCGCCAGGAGAGGTATGTACGCGGCGATTTTACCGGATTTACTGCGATTAATTGCCTCTTTTGCCCAAGCTTCCAGTTGTTCTGGTTGCAGGCCAGATAGTTTGCTGGTGGATGTTTTCACTCTCGATTATTTAGATCCTTTGAGATTTTAGATTGGCAGTCCTGGCGCGATATTGAGTCCTATCGATTCCGGTTGTACCGTCCGTCATTGTTGACTGTTGACTAATGACTAATGACTAATGACTAATGACTAATGACTAATGACTAATGACTAATGACTGTTGACTGTACTTGGGCCCTCTCCTGGAATAAACCGGGCTTCTTCGATGAGAGTAAGTGCGATCGCTCTTCAGGCTGTTCACCTTTGGGCCCGCCGGCAGCCCATAAATTTATTGATAATTTTTCCTAAAAAAACCTGTACTTTGCATAAAAATCTGCCTTTCACCCAGATACATAATTAGCAGATTCAAAGCAATGCTGCTACCCAAAACAAACGATTGCTAGCTGGAAAATGCCTTCAGGTTCTTATATTTAAGCCCCAGCCAGGGGCGAAGTGCATCTTTAACTTAATTCTTTCAGAGTTCGGCAAATCCTATCTGGAAAGCCCCCGAACCTCTGAGAATTTACTATCCAACCGCATCTACCAAAATCAGGACAAAAAAATGGCAGAAGAAGCGAAAACAGAAGCAGCAAAACCCGCTCCAATAATTTTTAAGGGTGTGTGCAGCGACGGAGTTCTCAAAGGCAAAGAAATTCAAGGGAAACTAGACATCAAAGTTAACGTCGAATCTGTCACAACCCCAGTAGCACCGAAAAAACCAGCCCCTGGGTGGGAAACAAATATTTTTTGGGTGCTGTTTTTATTAGTTGCCAACTTCGCCCTCGGCGACCCCGCCGGAATCAGAAAATACAGCTCCCCACAAAGGTCTCATTCTCATCAGATGTTAAACCAATTTGGGGAGCAGTCGCTGTTGCCTAAGAAAAACACCAGCAACTCGCCACTTTAGGCCCTGGGAGCCTGCCAGCCGCGCAAATAGTAATAGACAGACCCGTAATATCGATCGAATACTTTCGTCGTAAGTAGCAAAGCATCTGCATTAGGCAAAAAATCTCCCGCGTCTAAGCGGAGTCTGGATGTCCCTCCTGCGGTGGGTTGAAAAGTGTAGAAGTCGGTAGGTCTAGGAATCACCTGGATTCCCATATGCGCAAAAGTTAGGCTCGCACGGCGCATCTCCATCGCAGATGTTACCAGGATTACTTTGCGGCCGACGCCGCGGCTGTCGAGTATCTTTCTCACCTCTTCAGCACTGGTGCGTATGTTGCTGCCGTTATTGTCGAGAACGATACTGCTGCGCGGCACGCCCATGTTGTTTGCCAGCAAAGTCTCGATATCCTTAGCTTCGCCAACATAACCCTCCAACTCGGGTCTCGGGCCAGCGGTAACGATGACCAGAGGTGCCACTTTTTTGTTGTACAAAACGGCAGCATAGGGCAGGCGATTGCCTGCATCTGTCAGTTGAATCGCTACTCGGTTGGGGATGTGAGGCTTAGTGGTTCCCTTGCCCAGTAGGACTATCGCCGCTGCGGTTTCGTCGCAGCAAGCTGTCCGGGCGGCTGCGGCGGCGTCCCGTTCTGCTTGCTCGGCGAACCAGTAAGCGACAACTGGCATACTCGAAAGGATCAAAACTAGCAGCGCTGCCAGAATCATTCTCGGGGCCGGGTTGCGGATGCCCCCGTTCGTGATCAGCGCCGATGCAATCACC
Source organism: Microcoleus sp. OTE_8_concoct_300 (assembly GCF_031383065.1). NCBI lineage: Bacteria > Bacillati > Cyanobacteriota > Cyanophyceae > Oscillatoriales > Microcoleaceae > Microcoleus > Microcoleus sp. OTE_8_concoct_300. The sequence goes on from NZ_JANMZH010000763.1 coordinate 18,831, forward strand.
AGCAGCGTGATTGAAAAACCCAGCGGCTTAAAGAAGAAGGCTATTAGGCCGGCAATCGCTTCTCCGACTGGGGTGTCTGGCGCAAAAAAAGCTAGGATCAAAAGGCTGATCAGCAGCAAAACGCGCAGCCGGTCTAATAAGGGATTGTCTTTGCCTCCTGATTGATCCCACCACGATTTGAGCAGTGAGAACAGGAGGAATAGAAATAGAATGCGAGCTAACAGTTCTGGCATCTTGCAATATTCTGTGTCTTCATAAATTAGTACGGAAGTGTGGAAACGAGCGCGAATTTAGCTGCGGGAGGAAATACGGGCATCGGTGGGTTTTTAACTTTCGCGAATAACGCCATCCGATCGCATTTATCCTGATGCTCGATTCCGGTCAGCTCTCAACTATTGGTTGCAGGCTGCAAGCCCGCTACTTCCAGTCACAGATTGCTGAGAGTTAATTGGTAATTGATAACTGGTAATGGTTGATGGGTAATTGGTAATGGATCGAGCATAGGCAGGTGAAATTGGCAATTCAAGCCTGCTTTCTGCTGCCTGCTTTTTTTTCCCATTACCTGTTACCGATTCACCCATCCCAATTTATCGGCGCTTCAGTTGATTCCGAATTGCCTGCGTTACCGTTTGAATTACTTTAACACGAGCATAATACTTGTTATCGGCCGCAATTAGCGTCCAGGGAGCAGCCGGCGTGCTGGTGCGCTGAATCATTTGATTCACCGCCACTTCATAATAATTCCACTTTTGGCGATTCCGCCAATCTTCCTCGGTGAGTTTGTATTGTTTAAATGGATTGTTTTGCCGCTCTGTAAACCGCTTTAGTTGCTCGTCAGGACTGAGGTGCAGCCAGAATTTAACTAAAACACAACCGAAACTGGTGAGTTGCTCCTCAAATTCGTTGATTTCCTGATAAGCTCGGCGCCATTCGGCTTCGGCGGCAAATCCTTCGACTCGTTCGACGAGCACTCTACCATACCAACTGCGATCGCAAATGCTGATTTTACCCGCAGTTGGCAGCCGCGGCCAGAACCGCCACAGGTAGTGGTGCGCTTTTTCTTCGTGTGTCGGGGCCGCAAAGGCATTAACAGTGTAACTGCGGGGGTCTAATACGTCCGTCAAGCGTTTGATTGCTCCTCCTTTACCTGCGGCGTCCCAACCTTCAAACAGCACTAACACGGGGATTTCATCTTCGTAGATGCTTTGTTGCAGTTTGCCAAAACGGGTTTGTTCCTCGCGAAGTTGCTGTTTGTATTCGTCGGGCGACAGCGATTGAGTTAAATCTACTTGGGCCAGCAAGTCGGGTTCGGTGGGTTGCAAGCTTTCTTGAGGTGGCAATTTCACGGGTGCAGATTGCATCGGCAGTCTCTCTAAGGCTTCTGTAATTGTCGCTGCCATTTGCGTTAAAACTTTGACTCTCGCCCAGCGTTGACAATTGCCTTCTACTAGCGTCCAAGGTGCGGATCCCGTGCCGGTTTGGGCTACCATTTCTTCTGCCAAAGTTGTGTATTCTTCGTATTTTTTGGCTTGTTTCCAGTCTTCGGGTCGCACTCGCCAAGCTTGTAAGGTGTCGTCTTCTAGTTTTTTGAGCCGATGCTTGAGTTCTTTTTTGCTCAGGTGGATCCAAAATTTGGCAATTGCCGCGCCGTCATCTACCATCTGCCGCTCGAAGGCGTTGATTTGCCGGATAACTGTCGGTACTTCTGCGTCGGAGAGTCGATCGAACAACCGATCTTCTAGAATACGAGTGTACCAAGAATGGTAAAAAAAACCAATTTTGCCGCGGGCGGGGAGTTTCTGCCAAAACCGCCACAGGAAAGGATAGCCCATTTCTGCGGGTGACGGCGGCCAAATCGGGTGGACGGCAAACCCGCGCGGGTCCATGTACCCCACCATTTTTTTGACCAGCGCGCCTTTGCCGGCGGCGGCCCAACCTTCGAGGACGATAATTACGGGCAGTTTTTTTTCCCAGCAGATTTGTTGGAGCGATCGCAACTGTTTCATTAAAACTTCTATCTTGGCATCGTAGGTTTCTTTATCCAGGGAAATATCTAAATCGAGGTTGTCGAGCATATTTACCTTCTATAAATCTGAGAAAACTGTTTAACGTTAGTTTAACGTTTGGATAAAATTAAATCCTCAAATCGGGGAAAAACGTTATAAAAATTACAGTTAGGTCGGGTTTAAAGGGATCTCGCTCCTGCCCTCAATTGCCAGCCTCGTTAATACTAGCAAGTTTCCCTCAATTTCAAACTTGCCAAAAAAAACAGCTCAGGTTATAGTTGAAATAGGGAACTTTTAAATAAGTTCAACTTCTCCCCTCCCCGGAGCGGGCGAGTTAACAGGAAAAGCAAAAAATCCCTGAAAAAGGATTTATTGTAAAACAGAGCAAAAGTAAAAATCAACTACCCGGTGGGGGTGACAACTTCTTTACTTAGCTGTACAAACTTTATTCAAACAATAGTTACTTAAGCACCAAGCTTGGTAACGAAAGAGAGCGCGACTCATCGACATCCAGCCATAAACTCACATACAAAAGTAGCCCGAACGGGCAAACCAATTTTTATGATTGCCTAATTAGATAAAACCTGAAAGCCTGGGTGATATAAACAGGTTTCTGAGTTTTATCGACACCACAATAAATCTGCACTACATCTGCGTTTATCCGCGTTCATCTGCGGTTAACAATCAAAAACTCGGATTTTTGCCAGAAATTCACTGTACTTGTTTGCCAATACCAATTAAGAGGAACAGTCCGCAATTACGGATTGCAAGTTTTTTATGAATATCTTGACAACACGTTCTTACAAGGGCGAAACTGACTGGTGCGCGATCGCAAATTTAATCGATGCCTGCGAAATGGTCGATCGCCTCGGCGAAGAATTCTCAGCAACTGAACTGAAGCTAATACTTGATGCACCGAAACTAGACAAAGCCCGCGACGTGCAATTGTGGGAAGATGGTAATTACAAACTGATCGGTTTGGCACTCCTAGATATGCCCGATTCCCCGGATGAAATAGACGCTTTTCTCTGTTTTTACGTGCATCCAAACCTGCGCAGCCAAGGTTTAGAAAAAGACATAATTAAGTGGGGAGAAAATCGGCTGCGCGAAGTAGAAAAAGAACGGAATTTGCCTGCTAAATTGCGTACCTACAGCCGGGAGGATAAAACCGATGAAATCCTGCTGTTAGAAAAACAGGGCTTTGAGGTCGATCGCTATTTTCTGACAATGGCCCGATCCCTCGCCGAACCGATTCCCACACCGGAATTTCCGGCAGATTTTGCCCTAACACACGTATCCGGAGAACAAGACATCCAACCCTGGGTAGAAATGTTCAACCAGTCATTTATCGATCACTGGAATCACCACGATTTAACTGCGGAAACCGTGCGCTATTGGATGCAAGACGCCAACTATCAGCCGGAATTAGATTTAATTGCTGTTTCGGGCGATCGCAAATTTGCAGCTTTCTGCGACTGTCAAATCAAACCCCAAAAACACGCCCGCAGCGGCACAAAAGACGGTTGGATTGAATTGTTGGGTACGCGGCGCGACTTTCGGAAAATGGGTTTAGGAAAAGCGATGCTGCTGGCGGGTTTGCACTCCTTAAAGGCGGCGGGTGCAAACACAGCTAAACTCAGCGTTGATGCTGACAGTTTGACAGGGGCGACAAAGCTTTACAAATCAGTCGGTTTCCGCCCGATGGAAACTTGGCTGTCCTGGGCTAAGAAAGTGTAATATCGATTCTGGTTGCACCGTCCGTCATTGTTGACTGTTGACTGTTGACTGTTGACTGTTGAAGGAGGGGTCAAAAAAATGAAAATTGCGCGAATTATTTGTTGGCTGCTTGATTCGACTTTACGCCCGACGATGAACCGCGGATTTGATATCATTCCTGCCTGCGCCGGATTTGATATCATTTGTGAATTTCTTACTCCCGGACCGCGGGTTCGGGGAGGGCTGGGGTGGGGTAAAAAATTGTCGAACTCAGTTAACCAATCAGCAAATATAACAATCCTAAATCATTTGTAAATTTCTTACTTCCTGCCCTTGGTAAGGGCGGGGTTGGGGTGGGGTAAAAAATTTACGACTCCTGCAAGAATTGCTATAATTGGTATTATTATGCAGCAAGAATACCTGACAATCAAACAACTTACAGAAGCGGTAAAAGGCACAATTACCCCTCGGATGGTGCGACATTATCACGCTTTGGGGCTGCTATCTCCGGCGGTGCGATCGACCTCTAACTACAGACTGTACACCCGCAGCGATGTGCAAAGACTGCAAAGAATAGTCGCACTCAAGCAGCAAGGCTTTCAACTGTCTCACATCCGCAAACTGTTAGAAACAGATGCGGATGCTTCCCCTGACGCGCTGAGGGCGACTCTGCAACGGCAATATCTGTCGGTTATTCAGCAAATTGTTCGCCTCAGAGAAACGGCTTCGGCGCTAGAAGGATTGCTGGGGCGGGATATTTCCTGTCAAGCGGTGCAAGCGGACGCATTGGCGCAATTAAGGCTGTTGCAGGCGGAAACTGAGGGGGGGTTGGATGAGTTGGAAGAACTTTGGGAGGGTTGGGATGCGGGGGCGCACACTCACCCGGAGGATTTTGGGGAGTCGTTGCAGCTTTTGTTGCCGGATTTGGGCGATCGCTCGGAAATTGAGGTAGACTTGCTTTCTAAACTGGTCTTAGCCTGCGGAGATTGTTCGCTGCTGCCGTTTGTGAAGTTGAGCGCAACGGCGATTAAATCGGCGCGGGATGCTTTGAAAAATCAGTGTCAAATTGTGGCTGATGTGCCGCCTGTTTTTGCGGCTTTGGATCAAACTAGATTGGCGCATTTGGGAACAAGTATTGCAACTTTAATTGACGATCCGCACATCAATGCTGCGGCGGAAGCGGAACAGGAATTCTGGCGGCATGGTGAGTGGTTTGATAAGTTGTTGAAACTGGAAAAGGGATGTATATTGGTGATAGGATATGCGCCGTCTGTGCTGATGGCGGTTTGCGAGGCGATCAAGTGTGGCCAACTGCAACCGGCTTTGGTAGTTGGAATGCCGATCGGTTTTAGTCATTCTCCGGTGGCGAAACGGCGGTTAGTGCGATCGGGCGTTGCTTATATTACGACTCTGGGAACTTTTGGCGGCGGGTTGTTGGCGGCGGTTGCTTTGAATGCTTTGGTTGAGTCTTTGATTGAAAAGCCGAATTGTCATTGTCATCTTAAGTGAAGATGGGATTTAGGTTTATGGTGGCTTAATTTGTATTTTGCTCTTTCATCGGTTTCAATCCCTAATAGGGATTTAGGTTAATTGCGGCTGGGTAACAGTCCTGGGGGGGTGACAACCCGCCTGAAAGCTATAGTTAGTAAGGATTGAGCCTACTTGTGGTAAAAAAAGATAGGCAGCAGAATTGTTATACGCTTGCCTATCCAAAAAAATAATGATACTAAGATTCTACCAGACCCATTT
>NZ_JANMZH010000468.1:0-18751 GCF_031383065.1 Microcoleus sp. OTE_8_concoct_300
AGACCTCTTGCGAAAGTGCGCTCGTTCTAGGTAAAATAAAAGAAATAATTAGCTCCCATAAGATGAATTACGAACAAGTACAAAAGTTAAACCCCGCCGACTTTAAACGGTACTGTGGACTACATCAAGAGACATTCAAAGAGATGGTAAAAATAGTCAAAGCAGAAAAAGTTTTTCAAAAAAAATCAGTCAGACCAAGTAAATTGTGCGTAGAAGACCAAATCTTAATGACATTATCCTATTTGCGAGAATATCCTACTTTTTTTCATCTGGGAATTAAATGGGGTATTAATGAATCAAATGCTGATCGAATTGTAATTAGAACTGAGAAAGCTTTAATAAAATCAGGTTTATTTAATTTACCTGGCAAAAAAATTCTTTATCAAAGTCAAAATGAGATAGAAACTGTCGCGGTGGATGTATCAGAGCATGAAATAGAGCGTCCCCAAAAAAAGCAAAAGAAATATTATAGTGGTCAGCAAAAATATCATACAATAAAATCGCAAGTTTTAGCCAACACAAAAAGTAACGAAATAATATGTACAGCTTTTAGTAACGGGAAAACGCATGATTTTAGTTTGTTTAAAAAAAGCAAAATCGGGATAAATAAAGAACTTGAACTTTGAGGTGATAAAGGTTATCAAGGAATCACAAAGATTCATAGTAATAGTAGAACCCCTATCAAAAAAACCAAGAATAAAGAACTGAGTCAAGCAGAAAAAGTTTTAAATCGCCTACTGGCAAAGGAGAGAATTATTATTGAAAATATACATCGAAGTTTAAATATATTTAGAATACTTTCATCAAGATATCGGAATCGAAGAAGGCGCTTCGGATTAAGATTTAATTTGATCGCTGGTATTTATAATTATGAACTTTCTTTAAAGACTAAATTAGAGAGCGCCTGAGACTTTCGCAAGAGGTCTAGTAATTGGCTGGCCGCATAATCCTCCCTCAGCAAGAGCTGGGGGATTCATCTAAGGAGATTATCTCATATGGAACTGAATTACAGAGTAGGCAAAACCTCTGGCGCTGCACACGTCAGGCGCGAGTTCGGGTATCAGTCGGGGCCCCTGACCCCTGCTATCGTCAACGACGCTGCGAAAACAGCCAAAATTACTGACCTCCAGAAACAGCTACGGGCTGCGTATAACCGCCACGATGCCAAAATTCGTAGCAACAAGGTTGAGATTGAAAGGTTAACCGCAGAAGCAATTGAAGGCGGTCTAACCGACGTAGCACAGATTGATAAGTACGTCTCGAAAGCAATTGTTGCTGGGGCAAAATATGACCAGCATATTGTTGACTTAACCCAAAAATTGCAGCACGAATTGGGACTTGTAAAGGTGCAGGGCGCATCAAACCAGACCCTCGAAAACATAGGCTTCAGACAGCGCTTATTGCTGATTAAGGCGAATCACACAGCCAAGGGTCAGATTCAAGAAAACGGCTTTCAGCAGACTCTGAAAGAGATTCAGGCATCGCCCCAAAAAGCTGTAGCAATGCAACAGAAACGGACAGCTTTTAACAACTACATAAATGCCAAAGACTTCGACCCAATTCCCGCTGTAGTAGGCAGTTCTGCTGGGGATAACTCTGGCATGAACAACAACTCGAAAGGCTTCTTAAATGGGCTTCTGGGTTTCTTCTCTGGTCGCAACTAATAGCACACAGTAGCAGCGGGTCAGACGGCCCGCTTTTTTGTATGTACTCACACGAATTTGACGCTTCAGAATTTGGTTCAGATTTCGACTATTTAAACACAGAAACTCCCCAACAGTTTGAGCAGCAAAACCAAACCCAGACACCCGAAGTCAGCAACATCGAACGATTCTGGAACTTGACCGGGAACTGGGGCGAATTCGGCAGTTACTTCGGCGCGGGACTGTCTGCATCGCTTATCGTGCGGGCAATTCCGGCTCTGATTCCGGCTGCTGTGATTCTTATCCCCGCCGCTGGCTTGGGCTTGGCTGTGTACAGCTTGACCGCAGACGGGCCCTCCAAACTTCGATCGCAACTAATCCTAATCGCCGTCGGGACTGCCTTGTTATCTGCGAATTGGGATGCCTGGTTAGCTTGGGTTATTGCTAATTCTCAACTGCTGATTTTCAGCTTTGCATTAATCGTAATTACCGTCGGTTTCGTAGCAGCACAAGTATGGAGCAAGTTAAGTAATGTTAACCAATAAAAATCAGGCAATTGTATCAGGTTTATTAGGCTTGGGAATTGTCGGTTTTGCAACTGCTACCGCTTTGCCCTTTAACGATCGCATTGAATACAGAATCGGCAACAGGATAGAATCACAGCCAGCTTGGTTAGTGCCACCGAAAGCAGAGTTTCGGGCGATCGAGCGCGGGTACGGTGGCATCAAAATCTTGCTTGCTTTGCTAGCTACTGGGGGCATGGTGGCGACAATGTTAATCGCCCGCAAGGAAGAAGAACAGGAGCCAGTTCGGCAACGAATCAAGCAGTATAAAAATCGAGCTTTCGAGTTCGGGTTTGCTGCTGAAAGTGCCTATCAGATGAGTACCACTGCTACCAGATATAAGAAGCTGGCAGAAGCGGATGAGGTAGCGTTTGAGGGAGAGATTGAGACGGCTTATCTAGAGTCGCTTGGAGTTGACCCGCAGCAACAGCAGCCAGCGCTAACCGGAACGGCGACCCTGGATAGCACAACTCACCCCGGCGACAAAGTTGATCAGCAATCAACGCCAGGGGCGATCGAACCGGAACAGCCGGACAGTCCCAAAATGCCAGTCCTAACCAATTACCCATCAGTATTAATCTACGGTGCACCCGGTTCTGGCAAAACTACCTTTGCCGAGCAAGAGGTCAAGCGCCGACTCGAAGCCGGCCATCGGGTAATCATCTGTGACCCACACGCAGCTTATGGCGCTTGGGCTGGGTGCGAAGTTGTCGATGGCGGGATGGACTATAAGGCGATCGACGCCAAGCTTGAATGGTTTGCGGCTGAGGTTCGGCGGCGGTACAAACGCATAGAATCTGAACCTAACCCGACGTTTCAAACACTGACTTTGTGCTGTGATGAATTCACCAATTGGGCGGGGCGATGCAGTGCTGCGGGCGAGTTTTTTCAATCAGCTTTGAGCGATATTCGGAAAGCTAAAATGTTTGGCTTAATCGTCTCCCATACCCGCACAATGGCGGGTCTAGCTAATGCTGCGGGCATGGCAAAACTGCGTGATGAAGCGCTTTTAGAAGTCGAATTACTCGGTCAGCAATGCCCTAAAACTGGTGATGCTATACCACGTTACGAAGCGGTTGTTAAGTTACCGGGAATGCCTTTGAACAAGCGCTTTATCCTGCAAGTTCCCAAGCTGTCCGAACCCACTAATCACCAGCCAACAAAGCAAGATAGTGCTTATCTTGACCCCATCGCCCGACTTGAACAAATCTATAAGCTCGAATGCGATTTAGGTACGAAAAAACCATCGGACAGTCCGACGGACACTACTGACCAGACAGAGCCGGACACCTTGTCAGACAAGGCTTCTGGTTTTGACTGGACTATCCAAAGCTTCGGACAGATGTGTCCGAACCTGACTCCTACGCAACTATTTGCCGCCGTGTCCGATGCCGCCCGCTCGGGTGCAAATATCCGCACAATTATCAAGTCAGTGTTGAAATGTGGAGAAGGAAATGAACACCCAACCCGCAGCTACACAAGGCATGGAAAAAGCCTTTTAAAGTGGTTGATTGAAAACTACGACAACGGGGAGATTTCGCAGTTACCAAAGATTCAAGAATTCCTACAAAGCGAAAAGGATTAACACTGATGCTCAGTAAGTTAATACGTCTCCTCCCCGACTTCATTCTTGACCCCATCTATGACGCAATCTTTGCGGAATTTGTAAGGCGTGGCAACATAATTTTTGAGGAAAATTTGAACAGCAATGACAGAAACTAAGGGAGGGAGAATAATGAACGAGTTTTGCGATACTGAGACAGCTTGCCAGATATTAGGTTGCAGCGTTTGATCGCTCGTTCGATACCGCAGCCAAAATAAACTTTTGGAGAACATTCACTATGGCAGAAATCCGGGCGGGCGCATTATTCTTTACAACGTCGCACTGCTAAATCATCTAGTAAGTGTTGGCGGGGATGTTACCGATCGATCGCACCAGCAAGCAATTGCCCAATGGCTAGCCGATCGCCCGGAGAACCAGCCACAGACACGGGGACGGAAGCGGGCCCACTGAACATCGCCCGCTGAACATTGCCAACACAACCGAGCGCTACGTTGTTATGGACGATTTGGCAGCGTAGCGCTACCAGTAAGCTGGTTATCGGCATCCCGATATCCAATACTTAATCACCAATAACCAATCACTAAAAATATGCCAATCCAGCCGATCGAGCCGATCAAAAGTATTTTTTTTTACCGCAGCTTTTTATGTGTTGTCTGGCATAAGCGCTGGCAAGTTTCGTGTCTGACTTACGGATACACCTACCCAGGAAAAGGAAGTGAGAAAGAAGCTATAGACAAAGTTGATTATTTTTTGAAATTGCGGTATGGCAAAAGAGACGATCGACAACAACCTTAGAGCCGCTATACTGCGTTTAATTGGGGCAAAGATTACCTGCTGCCAATTACCAATTGCAAATTACCCATCGTGTAAAAAAGCTCCCCTGACATTTTCGGTCGGGGGAGCTTTTTGTTTTGGGACGATCGGGCAAGCCAAAAAACCCGGTATTAACCGGGGTATCAATTCCTAATGTCCGTGGGATGTGTCGTCTCAGGACTCCTTGATCATCACATCGAATAGCTCAAAGTCAGTCTGGCTCATGAGTTCTTCTCCCTGCTTTGCTTAGAACTTCCCCAATCTCTGAGAAGGTGATTGTAGGCAGTTTCGCGTCTTTAGGTATCACTTTTAGCTTTCTTAGCATGCCTATGATTTCGCCCGTAACTTCCCGCACGCTATAGTCAGAGTCTTGATTTTCTCTGAGTTTTTCCAGTTCTTCGCACTTGCTAGCCAGTTCTGCCCGCGTCCGTTCGAGGTCGGCTTGGAGTTGCTGGTGATCGGCGGCACTATCAGCTATCTGCTTTTCGACTACCGCTAGTCTTTGCCTAGCGGTGTCTAATTCCTCCCTCAATGCCTTACTTTGAGCCTCCAAGTCACCTAAAAAGTTAGGCGACGGTGTTTCTACTACCGATTCATCTGGCTTGGGTGATTCCGGCTCAGGAATACTCAAGCCAGGGATTTTCCCCGCAGTGCCTCCATCGCTCGCTGTACTTGTTCTCGCACCTCTTCCCGTACTATTTCTCTGATTTGGGCTTCCCGGTCTTCAATCCGATCGTCCGGCGCTTCTACTACTGTTGTTTTTTTATCTACCGTTTTAGGCTTTTTGTCTACCGCTTTAGGCTTCTCCTCAGCCAACTTTTGGGCAACTTCTTCTAGGTTCGCGATCGTCAAATTCTCCAGTTTCCCTATATACGCCTTCCGCACCTCGCCAGCAACTTTTCGGGAGCCGTACCAGTAGCTAATATCCTTCACCGGTTGATTCCGGGCAGTGAATGCCCCATACTCTCCCGTCGGCTCGTAGCGGAATGATAGCCCTTTCTGCTTACCTGTTTCCGGGTCTGTAACGATTATGTCGAGCCACTTTTGACCTTCTGGGGACTCCAGCGAAAACGATTCCCCAGTATCTAATTCAATTCTGCCACCCCTTGAGACGGGGATAGATTGCTTTGCCATACCAGTTACCTAACGATTATCTACCTATTCTACTACCCGCGCCCACATAAGTAACTAATTAATTAGATACCGATAACCTATGGTGTATAATCGGTAGTATAAGATAGTTCTATAGGATACCGCTTAACGAGTAGCCTAACAGTAGTTTAATATGGTAGTACAAAGCGAAACGGAAACCGACACAAACCGCTCGCTGCATACACCTCACCCCGAACCTCGAAAAATGAATATCGAAAACAGCTTGATATCTACCGCGCTCTTAGCACTTCAGCAGCAAGGTGAGCTCAAGTATCAAAGCAAATGCGGTACGAGCCTCCCTAGCGGATTCTACAAGTCCGTACTTTATCTCGACAGTGACCGCCTCGGAAAATTTCAAGTCACCATCTATATGACATCGAAATCACCCACAGGATACGGAATCCGGGTCGAAGCTACTGCCGAAGTCCCCGAATTGCTCCTCACCGATCGTTACCTCGAAAGCTTTGAGGACTTTGAAAACGAAATCGACCGGGATTACTCGATCACCGCAACTAAAGCATCACGCCGCCGCCAACTAGGCAAATAACCAACCGGGAGGGGTAACACTCTCCCACCGCTTCACCTACTCACTTATTACACCAATAGGAAACCACTACAATGACTAACCTACTCGCCGCCAAATTCGCCCAAATCGCTACAGCGATCGACACCACCAACGCCCAAATCCTAGCGCTACAAGCCAAACTCTCCGAACTGCAAGAACATCAGCAGCAGCTACTATCAGTCGAGCAAGCTTGCCAGTCAGCACTCGCACAAGTCGGTACAGCACTCTCAATGCTCAACCACGTAGACCCCACCGAAATCGGCACGTTTAAGACGGCAGTCGAGGCACAGTTCGGGACTGACGCGATCGCATTCTTGGAACCCGCCACACCTGCACCAGCAGAAACAGTCGAACCGGAACCAACTGCACCGGAACCATCGGCCACGCCAGAGATTGAGCCAGCTAAGTAGTCAAACAAACTTAATTACACAAACAACTAATATGATATAATAAAAATATTAAGTTGTGTTCAAAGAGGTTTTATATGTTTTTACTTCGAGATATCAATCCACTTTTCTTGAAATTGCTAAACCGAATTTATCGCGAAAGCAGACATCATCAAGTGCGCCTAGCAAGCACATTTTCTGATTTTTGTTTCACAAAATATCAAAAATGAAAATTTAATGAAAATCTTTAAAGTTAGTTATAAGACCATGTATAACTGGTTGAATCGATGGGAATATGAGGGAATGCTCGGATTATATAATAAACCAGGTAGAGGCAGAAAAGAAACATTTAATTCCGCACAATCAGATCAAATTAGAGACTGGGTAAAATTGCAACCAAAACAATTAAAGCAAGTAGTACAAAAAATCAAAACAGAATGGTCTGTTAATATAAGTACGGAAACAATTAAGAGAATAATTAAAAAAAAAGGATGAGTTGGCATAGAATGCGTCGAGGTGTTGGCGGCAAGCCAGACCCCATAGAATACAAGGAAAAAAAAGAAAATTTGTCAGAATTAAAACAATTAGAAGATGAGGGTAAAATTGATTTATACTATTTGGATGAATCCGGATTTTGTGGCATACCTTGTGTTCCTTATGGATGGCAAGATATTGGCGAATATTTGTCAATTGATAGTCGTAGAACTAAGCGTTTAAATGTCTTGGGAATTATGAATCGGCAAAATACTCTTCATTCTTATGTTTCAGAGCAGACTATTAATTCTGATGTAATCATAGCCTGTATAGATACTTTTTTTGCTGTAGTGGAGCGACCAACATTTATTGTGGTAGATCGAGCTTCTATTCATACTAGCAATGCCATTTTTGATAAACTTGAAGAATGGAAAGAACGCGGCTTAACTATATTTGAATTGCCTACTTATTCACCTGAATTGAATTTAATAGAGATTTTGTGGCGGTTTATCAAATATGAATGGCTCGAAATAGATGCCTATTCTAGCTGGCAATCTCTTGTTTCATATGTCGAAAAAATTCTTAAAGAATTTGGAGATAATTATGTAATTAATTTTGCTTAACTACTTATGAGCGGGTCTAGGCATATCTGACGATCGATCTAGTAACTATAACAAGCCCTACAAATCTCCTCTGAAGACCAACGGCGAGATCCCTTCACTCTGTTCTGCCTGCTTTTCGAGGAAGCTGCGAGATCCCTGCTAAAATGAATCTTTATTTGTCTTTTTTTTAAGAAATGTTAAAAAAAATTATTTTTAGTAAAGCTTAAGTTTTCCGGAAAGTGCAGAGTAGAATAAGGTATCAGAGCATACATCTACTTATAAATTGACACTTCCTAAAAAACTGGTGTATTAATATTTTAAGAGAGAATGCAATGATGATTAACTTAGCCGGCTACGAAATTACCAGCAAAATTCATGAAAGTAACAATTCTTTAGTTTACCGAGGTCTGAGAAAGCAAGACAACCAACCGATAATTCTCAAATTTCTCAAGCAAGATTATCCGATGCCAGCTTCGTTAGTCAGATACAAGCAGGAATACGAAATTACACGCAATCTTGACCTAGAAAGTGTCCCTAAAACCTACAGCTTAGAAAGATACCAGAACAGTTTGGTTATTATTTCCGAGGATAGTGGTGGAGAATCATTAAAGCTGTGGTTGGCTTCTAAAAAACTTACCTTACAAGAGTTTTTGTCCACAGCTATCAAAATAACCACAGCTTTAGACCAAATCCATCAACATAACATTATTCATAAAGATATAAACCCCAGCAATATTATTATTAACTCGACAACAGGGCTAGTCCAAATTATAGATTTTGGCATCTCTACTGTCTTATCGCGTGAGAATCCTACCCTAAAAAATCCTAATGTTTTAGAAGGCACTCTGAGCTATATATCGCCGGAACAAACAGGCAGAATGAACCGAGCGATCGACTACCGTACTGATTTTTACTCATTAGGAGTCACTTTTTACGAACTGCTAACGGGGCAAGTGCCATGGGATTACGACGATGCAATGGAATTAGTGCACTGTCATATTGCTAAACAAGCAGTGCCACCCCATGAAATTAATCCCGAAACAAAAATTCCTCAAGCAGTTTCTGATATTGTCATGAAGCTGTTAGAAAAAACTGCTGAAAAAAGATACCAAAGTGCTTGGGGAATCATCGCCGATTTAGAAGAATGCCTGGAACAACTACAGGCTAAAGGAACGATTGCTGATTTTGCGATCGCCCAAAAAGATATTACAGATAAGTTTCAAATTCCCCAAAAGCTCTATGGGAGAGAACAAGAAGTAGAAACCTTGCTAGCTGGGTTTGAGCGCGTCAGCAATGGCGAGACAGAAATCATGTTAGTATCGGGTTACTCTGGCATTGGCAAATCAGCTTTAGTACAAGAAGTTTATAAACCGATTACTAAGGCAAGCGGTTATTTTATTGCCGGGAAATTCGACCAATTTCAACGCAATGTTCCTTATGCGGCAGTTGTTAAAGCTTTTCAGTCATTAGTTAAGCAACTATTAACTGAAAGCGAAACGCAACTCACCACTTGGAAAGAAAAACTTTTAGTCGCGTTTGGTGATAACGGTCAAATCATTATAGATGTCATTCCCGACGTAGAACTCATTGTTGGCAAACAGCCACTGGTGCAAGAGTTAGGTGCTACGGAAGCGCAAAACCGTTTTAATTTAGTATTTCAAAAATTTATCCGGGTGTTTTGTTCAGTAGATCACCCCTTAGTCATCTTTCTAGACGATTTGCAATGGGCTGACTCCGCTACTTTGAAACTGCTACAAGTAATGATGGCAGATGAGGGAACAAAATACTTATTTCTCATGGGTGCTTATCGAGATAACGAAGTGAGTCCCACCCATCCCTTAATCATGACTCTGGAGGCGCTGCAAAATCAAGGCGCGACTATTAACCACATTACCTTAACTCCCTTAGATATCGAACATATTACTAATTTAATAGCTGATACTGTGCGTAGGGATAGAGGCTCAGTCATCCTCCTAGCTGAGTTAGTCGTCGGTAAAACTCAAGGTAATCCTTTTTTTGTCAATCAGTTTCTCAGAACTCTCTATGAAGAAAACCTCCTGATTTTTAATTCTGGGCAAAGAAACTGGGATTGGAATATTTCAGAAATTGAAGCCGTAGGGATTACCGATAATGTGGTTGAGTTGATGGTCGGTAAATTGAGAAAAATGCCAGATTCCACTCAGCAGGTTTTACGGTTAGCCGCTTGTGTGGGCAATAGTTTTGACTTAAATACTCTCTCGATAGTCAACGAAAAATCTACCGCCGAAACTTTTCAAGAGCTAGTGCCAGCAATCCAAGATGTACTAATTTTAGCCACCTCTGAACTCGGCGTAACAGAAGAAGAAATCGTTAAGTCTGATCTAGTCATAACTACTTATAAGTTTTTGCACGATCGCGTGCAACAAGCAGCATATACTCTGATTGAAGAAAGTTCTAAAAAAACAGTTCACTTACAAATCGGTCGCCTGCTGTGGCAAAATACCTCGCCAGAGAAACGAGCGGAAGAGATATTTGCGATCGTCGATCATTTGAATCTAGGAATTGAACTGGTTAGCGACGAATCCGAACGAACTGAAATCGCTAAACTCAATTTAATTGCTGGTCAAAAAGCCAAAGCAGCTACAGCCTATGAGTCGGCGGTTAAATATTTGCAAGTAGGTTTAAGACTGTTAGGAGAAGATAGCTGGAACAGTCAGTATGAACTGACATTAGCGCTGCATCAGGAAGCAGCAGAGGCAGTTTTTTTGAGCGGTGATGTTGAAGGAATGCAGAGATTCGTTGAGATAGTACAAAACTGCGCCAAAACGTTGCTGGACAAAATTAAAGTGTATGAACTCCAGATCCAAGCTTACATAGGGCAGAACAGGCTGCTAGAAGCGGTTAGTACGGGGCTACAAGCTTTAAAGCTGTTAGAAGTAGAGTTTCCCTCTCAGCCGAGCCCGTCAGATATTGGGCAAGCACTAGGGGAAACTGCGGCAATTTTGAATGGTTTGCGAATTGAGGATTTAATTGACCTGCCTCAAATGACCGAGCCCTATAAATTAGCAACAATAAGACTTTTATCAAGTATCTTTACTCCTGCATACCTTGGTGCAGCTCCAGAACTGGTACCCTTGGCGGTGTGCAAACAAGTAACTTTATCCGTCCAATATGGTAATGCTTCTGTTTCTCCGTTTGCTTATGCTAATTATGCTCTTCTTCTTTGTGGCATAGTAGGAGATATTGATTCAGGTTATCAGTTCGGTCAATTAGCTTTAAGTCTATTGTCAAAGTTAAATGCTCAAGAAATCAAAGCCAAGACTGTCTTCATAGTAAATCTATTTATCCGACATTGGAAAGAGCCTCTGAGAGAAACATTGGAGCCTTTGGTGTCAGTTTACTCTAGCGGAATGGAGACAGGAGATGTAGAATATGCAGGCTATAGTCTATTCCTGTACTCCTGTTTTGCTTACTTTAGCGGGAAAGAACTGACTGCTCTTGAAAGAGAGATGGCAATCAACAGAGATGCTATTCATAAAATCAAGCAAAAAACAGCACTTAATTATATAGAAATATATTGGCAGGTGATCTTAAATCTGCTTGGAAAAACTGAAAATCCCTGTATTCTCAAGGGTGAAGCCTGTGATGAGCATATCCGGTTGTCACTGCTCCAGCAAGCGAACGATAAAACGGGACTTTATTACATATATTGGAACAAACTTTTACTTAGTTACTGGTTTGAAAGTTACTCAGAAGCGATTGAAAATACTGCCATAGTAGAGAAGTATTTAAACGTGGTGGTAGCATCGCCCTTTATTCCTCTATTCCATTTTTACGATTCTCTAGTAAGGCTGGCGGTATATCCCGATCGCCCAGAGTTAGAGCAACAGGACATTCTTGATCGCGTACAAGCTAATCAGGAAAAGATGCAAAAATGGGCGCATCATGCCCCTACGAACTATTTACATAAATTCTATCTAGTAGAGGCAGAAAGGCATCGGGTTTTAGGCGAAAAATTAGAAGCGATCGAGATGTACGATAAGGCGATCGCTCTTGCCAAGGAAAACAAATACATCAACGAAGAAGCACTTGCTTACGAACTGGCAGCCAAATTTTACTTGTCATGGGGCAAAGAAACGATCGCTCAAGTTTATATGCAAAACGCTCATTATAGCTACCAACTCTGGGGCGCTATAGCTAAAGTTGAGGATTTAGAAAAAAAATACCCCCAATTCCTAGCTAGAACATCAGCCAATACAACAACTCAAACAAAACTTCACCAAACAACGAGGGGGACTACTACTAGCAACAGCTTGGGAGAGACGCTAGATTTAGCCACAGTAATGAAAGCTTCCCAAGCAATTTCGGGTGAAATCGTTTTGAGTAAGTTGCTGGAAAGGTTGATGAAAATTGCGATCGAAAATGCAGGCGCCCAAAAAGGATTTTTAATTTTAGAAAAAGCGGGAAACTGGGCGATTGAGGCTGAAGGTTCGGTGAAGGAGGATGAAGTTAGCGTGCTGCGATCGCTTCCCCTGAATGTAAAAGTTGATTCTGGGGAAACACCCAAACTGGCAAGTGCGATCGTCCACTACGTCATCCGCACCCAGGAAAACGTGCTTTTAAATAACGCCACCCAAGAGGGACAATTTACCCGCGATCCTTATATTGCAGCCACTCAACCGAAATCGATTCTCTGCACTCCTCTGCTGCACCAAGGCAAGCTGACAGGTATTTTTTACCTAGAAAATAACTTGACAGAAGGAGCTTTTACTACAGATAGGCTAGAACTGTTAAAATTGTTATCGGCCCAAATAGCCATTTCCATTGAAAATGCCCAACTCTACAATAACTTGCAGGAGTTCAATCAAAACTTAGAGCAATTAGTAGGCGATCGCACCCACGAATTATCCAACACGCTGGATGCTTTAAAAGCGGCTCAAAGTCAGCTAGTGGAATCTGAAAAAATGGCATCGCTGGGAGGATTAGTTGCAGGCGTCGCCCACGAAATTAATACTCCCATCGGCGTTGGTGTCACCGTTGCCTCAGCTTTAGCAGAACATACCACAGACTTTACTTCTACTTATAAGAGCGGCAAAATGAAGCGCTCCGAATTAGAAGAATTTTTGGATATAGCCACCCAAAGCAGTAACACCCTTTTAATCAATCTAAATCAGGCTGCGGCATTGATTCAGAGCTTTAAAGAAGTGGCAGTCGATCGCTCTAGCGAAGAACGACGAACTTTCGGCGTCAGAGATTATCTGGATGAAATTTTAATCCAATTAAAACCAACATTGAGAAATAGCACACATTCGATCGAAATTAAGGGAGACACCAAGATTGCCATAGATTCTTATCCAGGTGCTTTATCCCAAGTTGTCACAAATTTACTGATGAACTCTCTGATTCATGCTTACGAACCGGGCGAATCTGGTCAGCTCGTTTTTGATTGGCAACAAGATGGGGATCGACTTAGCTTTGAATATTCCGATGATGGTAAAGGCATTCCTCCAGAAAATTTAAGTAAAATTTTTGAGCCATTCTTTACTACAAAACGCGGTCAGGGGGGTAGCGGGTTAGGATTGCATATTGTCTACAACTTAGTTACCCAAAAACTTCTGGGTGAAGTAGAATGTAAAAGTAAGGTGGGAGTGGGAACTAAATTTATTATTAAGTTACCCGTGCAAATCGATGCAAAACCGTAATTTCCCAAATCAAAAGATCAGTAATAAACATAGGTAAGCAGCAATGGACAATATTTACAGTTTTTTAACTAAAGAATCCTCTCAAACAATGCTATTGGCTGAAGGATTTAACTCAGATGAGGAGTTACTTTTTGCTGACGAAGTATCTGAAGATACCCCGACTCAAAGCTGGAAAGTTTTGATTGTAGATGATGAGGCTCAAGTTCACACAGCTACCGATATTGCCTTAAGAAAATTTGTTTTCCAAAACACATCTTTAAAGTTTATTAGTGCTTATTCTGCGAAGGAAGCTACACAGCTAATTCAAGAACATCCTGATGTTGCCATCATCTTGCTTGATGTGATTATGGAAACAGATGATGCTGGCTTAAACTTTGTTAAATATGTCCGGGAAGTGCTAGGCAATCAGTTAGTACGAATTATTTTACGCACGGGTCAACCCGGACAAGTGCCAGAAAAAAGCATTATTATGAATTACGATATTAATGACTATAAAACTAAAACTGAATTAACGACATCAAAGCTATACACTACAGTGCTAACAGCTTTGAGAAGTTTTTGTCTAGGTCAGAAACTGCAGTCTGAAATAGAGCGGCGCGAAAAAGTAGAGAAAGCCCTCCGTATCAGTGAAGAAAAAGAACGCCAAAAAGCTCTTGCCTTAGAGCATTTTGTCAAAGATCTGCAAGAAATACAACTCCAGCTAGTTCAAAGTGAAAAAATGTCTAGTCTCGGTCAATTAGTTGCAGGTGTCGCTCATGAAATTAACAATCCAGTTAACTTTATTTACGGCAACCTCTCGCACGCCCACGACTATATTAAAGAACTCATCTATGTCTTGAATCTTTACCAACGGTATTACCCGCAACCTGAAGCAGAAATTAGTCATGAAATAGAAGATGGAGAGTTGCCATTTATCATGGATGATTTACCAAAATTGCTTGCTTCCATGCAGTTAGGCATCGAACGCATTCGCCTTATTGTGGAGTCTCTGCGAAATTTTTCGCGCTTAGATGAAACCGAAATCAAATCAGTAGATATCCACGAAGGTATTAATAGCACCTTGATGATATTGCAGCATCGCCTCAAGGCTAAGTCAGATCGTCCTGCTATTAATGTGATTAAAGACTATGGCGCATTGCCACTTGTGACCTGTTATGCAGGTCAGCTTAATCAGGTGTTTATGAACCTTTTAGCCAATGCTATAGATGCTTTGGAAGAGCGGGGAAGTAGAGAAAATGGTACAGTTTTTCACCCCCAAATTTTGATTCGTACTGAAGTCGTACCGGGCAATTCCTATGACAACATTAGCACTGCTTCAGGCATTCGGGTCACAATTGCTGATAATGGTATTGGCATGACTGAGAATGTTCGTTCACAACTTTTCACTCCCTTTTTTACTACTAAGCCAATCGGAAAAGGTACAGGCATGGGATTGTCAATCAGTAGAAAAATTCTGCTAGAAAAACACTGCGCTCAAATACAGTGTTTTTCTACGCCAGAGCAGGGAACGCAGTTTATTATTGAGATGCCGACTATCTGTACAGCAACCAATTTCGCGGTATCTATGGTCTAGGAAACTGATTGGGCCCAATTCATCATATAGCGGTTTTCAGTTGCAGGGGAGAAATCAGCAGTAATTCCGAAAGTTACGCTAATGGGCTGAGACAAAAACTGAAGCCAAAATGGCTTAAAACCTAGATAGAGAAAGAATTTTACCTCGAATGGGCATGAATTTAATATTTACAAGGGTTTCAGGCATTTTTAGGTCATCCACCTCTTTCCCTGGCGAGCGAGAGGTTTTCAGCTCCTAAAAAGGTGAGAAAATGTCTAAGCTTCATTAAGCAACTCACAGATAACTTTTATCGAAACTTCCGTTCTGACTCTTGAATGGGAACATCATTAATGCTGGCTTCACGTCTTCGCATTAACCCATTTTCTGCAAATTCCCACTGTTCATTACCATAGGAGCGATACCATTGGCCAGAATCATCGTGCCACTCATACTCGAAGCGAACAGAAATCCGATTGTCTGTAAAACTCCACAGTTCTTTCTGCAAACGGTAATCTAGTTCCTTTGCCCATTTTCGTCTTAAAAAAGCCTTGATTTGTTCCCGTCCGCTGAAGAATTCGGCACGGTTTCGCCACTGAGAATCTTCGGTATAAGCTAAGGCTACTCGTTCTGGATCGCGGGTATTCCAGGCATCTTCTGCAGCTTGGACTTTGGCTTTAGCTGTTTCCAACGTAAAGGGCGGTAGAGGTGGTTTAGTTTCCATCAGCTTTGTTTTTTGTGATTATAAAGGGTAAGGTGCGGGATGCTCGCGCTACAGATAGAGTGTTGGGAATTTGATATAGCAAACGTAAATGAGTCGTAAATTTTTTACCCCACCCCAGCCCTCCCCTTGGAAAGGGGAGGGAGTAAGAAATTCACAAATGATGCGAGGATTGCTATATCAATCCTCAGCATCGGGATCGATTCCCATTGCTCGCAGTCGCTCGGCTAATTGGGTGACTTTTCGCTCTGCTTGTTCGGCTCTTTCTCGTTCTTGTTCGGCTCTTTCCCGTTCTTGTTCGACCAGGGCCCGCTCAATTTCAACTTGTTCGGAGCCAGTTAACAGCAAATTCCCCTGCGAATCCCACCACCGCAGCCAAAGAAGTTCTTGATTTTGATAGCTTCCCTGCCACAGTCCCAATTCTACATCTAGTACAGGAATGGGATAGTGACCGCGTTCGTTTGGCTCCATCCTTCGATACACAAAATCTATTAGGTGATAGACCTCTAAATTGCCCGTTCTCATTTCATAAATGCCGTAGTAAGGAATGCGGATAATTCTCTCGTACACCCAAAACTTACCCGGTTTAGTGGTGGTACCGTCAGCGGCCACAGTCAAGGGAGTACCATCGCGCTCTTCCTCTCCATTACCGCTAGCAAATTCTAAAGCAATGAACGGAGCCATGTGTTCCCGCCAAAGTACATAAGAACGGCGAAAACCGTCAAGTGTTGCCGGTACATTCGGCACGTAAAACCAATCCGGTGCTTCTGCACCTCGCTCTGGCGGGTCAGTTTCTCGCCAGTAAATGCCGCAATCTTGCCCGATCGCATATTGTCCATCTGGATGCAGCCGCTCTACAACCGGCCCGATCGAATCTGTCAGAATGATGCTCTGGGGATGCTCCTGAAAGTTTTTCACAAATGTACCGTCTTCGTCTGGCAATTGGGTATGATCCGGGAATGCAGGAGGCAGACCTGTAGCAGTTATTATCTCAGTCATCGTCTTTTCCGTGCAGTTATTGTTCATTGTACTGCGAAATTTTAGAGCAATCTGATTTAAAACTTTAGCTAATATTAACTAAACCCGGCTAACCACAAGGGAAGCATCAGCAGCAAACCGACGGAAGTGATGGCGATGCTGCTAGCTAACAAATCGCGATCGAGCTCGTAGACTTCTGCTAAAATCAGCACGGAAAGAGCTGTGGGCGTTCCCGACATCAACACCAACACTAACCTCGGATCGCCGCTCAATCCGAAATAACTAGCACCTAATCCGATCAGCACCGGCACAATTACCACTTTTAACAGCGACGGAATTAACGCTAGTTCAAAACTTTCCCATTTCTTAATAGACCTCAGCCGGATGCCAACCAGCAGCAAAGCACTGGCAATTACTACCCAAACTGCCGTCTGCAATCCCGATTCCACTGTCTCGGGCAGGGGGATGTTTCTCGTAAAAAAACCAATTAAAAAGGCCCACAGAGCGGGAACTGTTAGCACGTCCCGGAGCGGAGTCCACCAGTGATTTTTTAGCTGGGAATTCCCGAAATAGCTAGCCATAAATACACCGAAACAATAAGTTCCAATAACGTTGTTAGTAACGCTGTATAAAACTGCCCAGTTGTTGTTATCGCTGGTGATGATAAAGGGGGTGATTGCTAATCCGACAAAGCCTGTATTCCCTAACATCGCAGCTAGGATAAAACTGCCTTGGCTCGATCGCTTCAGGGAATTAAAATTGAAAAGAAATAAATTAACCAGAGAATTTTTGCCCTGAAAAGATGGCTTTTTGATGTGGGCCGCACTCAGCCTGCGCAATAACACCCAAGTCAACCAAGCTAAACTCGTACTCACAAATAACACGAATATGGCGATCGCCGGCGTGAATCCCACAGCACCCGAAAAATCGCTTTGACGGGCTAAAACTACAATTTGCAGCGGTATCCCAATCCAGAAAAGAAAGTGGCTCAGCAGCTTGGGAAAATTAACTGGGATGTACTGAAACACCAGCAGTCCCAAGCCAGTCCAGATAACTAGAGGGGTATAAGCGTGAAATAAGGTTTCAACCATAAAAATTTAACTTGACAATTTGAAATCGCTTTATCTATTAATAGTAATGCTAAAGTCTGTTTAATAAATGCGAATTATCGTTAGCAAAACCCTCGAAGAGGATCGCACTTGCACGCTTTTTCGTCCTAGGGTGTTCGCCGCACTGCCGGCGCGAAAATTTCCGCCCAAATTCCGGCATCTTGCAGGGCACAATCCTGAGACTCGCAGCGCCAAATGATGGCAGCTTTTTACCTTCACATTCACAAAAGCTCTGTTAATTTGAGAAATGTGCGATCGAGTTATCTTGCCTTGGACAAACAGACGTGCAAGTTTTCCGGTCGTGGAGCTCGAACGGAAATAGGGCGAGACTAAAGCTGCTGATGACTTGCTGTGATCAATTTAATTTCAAAGCATTAACAGGCACCTCATCCCAAGAACTAACAGTCCGCAAGGTAGCAACCCAGCCCTGCTGCTTTTGCTCTGCCGTCAAATTCTGCTCAAAAGATTCGTGGCAATCCTGCGCTTGAGTCTCATCGCAACAAGCAATGCAAGAATAAAGAATGCCCGATGGATCGATTTGCTCGTTTACCCAAATAATCACGATCTACTCTCTCAATCAAAATCTACTGTTACTTAAATTTTCCTATATTTTTGCCAATTAAGTAGGCCGGTATTAATTAACCGGAGTTCGGCATTTTAGCTTAACAGCCAAGATGCCTGTTCCACACACAGCCAAGATGGCTGTTCCACACACAGGCCCACACACAGCCAAGATGCCTGTTCCACACACAGGCCCACACACAGGCCCACACACAGGTAAGATGCCTGTTCCACACACAGGCAAGATGCCTGTTCCACACACAGGCAAGATGCCTGTTCCACACACAGGCAAGATGCCTGTTCCACACACAGGCAAGATGCCTGTTCCACACACAGGCCCACACAGGCAAGATGCCTGTTCCACACACAGGCAAGATGCCTGTTCCACAC
>NZ_JANMZH010000849.1:0-3907 GCF_031383065.1 Microcoleus sp. OTE_8_concoct_300
ATAGATTATTTGAATCCATTGAAAAACTAGAATTACTATTACATAAACTTTTAAATGAAGGAGAACTAATTATGAAATGGAACCGAAAAATAAAAAATAAAGGTAACTTGGTTAATGCAGTTTAGATGTCGAACAGCTTAACCAATTAGCTACAGGAGAAACATCATGGCTGTATATTTAATCGCAGACGTTAAAGTTACCGATGATGCCTGGATTCCTGACTACGCAGCAAATGTTCACGATATCGTACATAATCATGGGGGGAAATACCTTTCCCGCAGTGGCAATATTACGACTATTGAAGGCGAGGAACTAGAAACAACGCTGGTTGCCTTGGTGGAATTTCCTTCTATGGAGGCAGTGCAAGCGTTTGTTAACGATCCAGCCTATGCAAAATATCGTCAAGCTCGGCAGGCTGGTAGTATCGGCAGGCTCCATGTAATCGATGATACTGATGTCGCAGGAACCATACCCTATTTACCAAAAGGTTAATATCGTCAATTGTATGGTGTATTGCGAAGACCCATTTGGCAATATTGTCGAGATTTATAGCCACAGCTACGAATTGACATATTCTGCTGGAGCTTATATGATGTTGGGTTGATCGCATATAAGATCGCATCGATCGAACTTGTGAAAAGTTCGATCGCCAATTTCCTACTCAACAAACAGCCGCTACACCCAATTCTGTAATCGCCGCCTCCGGACCCACCAAAGAAATATACGGTTCGATGAAGTATTTCTTAGCAGCATCCCGCGCTTGTGAAGCTGTCACCTGTGCAATTTCTTCTTGAAATTGCTGGTCAAATTTAATCCCCAATCCCAAAATTTCATACCAGCCTAAAACTTGGGCTATTTGCGAATTAGTTTGTTTTCCTAAAGCATATTGACCGAGCATTTTATTCTTGCAAGCTTGCAATTCTTCCTCGCTTAGTTGGATGCTGGTGAGTCGATCGACTTCTGCGCGCAATCCTTCAAAAGCAGTCGCCGTATTTTCCGGCGCCGTACCCATGTACACGACAAACTGAGCCGTGTCCAAGCGCGTCGCGTAGAGCGCGGAAACGTCGTAAGCCAAGCCCCGCTTTTCCCGCAATTCCACAAACAATCGGCTCGACAAACCGTTACCCAAATAAGTATTCAGCAACTTAATCGCTGCGTAGTCAGGATTTTTGACAGAGGGTGCGAGGTAGCCCAGCATAATCACTGATTGCTGCGTATCTTGCGCCGTAACGACCGATTGAGGGGAAGGTGAAAGAGGGGGTACGGTTAAAGTTGGCAGGGGTGTTAAAGGCGCTTTCCAGTCCCCAAAAGTTCGATCAATCAGGGCGATCGCATCTTCGGTCGATATTCTGCCGGCTACAGCAATAACTACATTATCGGGACGGAAATAGGTTTTGTGGAACTGTTCGAGCTCGTTTCTGGTGAGCTTTGACATAGTAGCTTCCGTGCCCAAGGGAGAGAAAGCATAGGGGTGTTCCTGGTACATCGCGTGCCGCAATTGCTCGAAGGCGATCGCAAATGGCTGTTCTTGCTGCGATCGAATTGCCGATATGGCAATGCGGCGTTCGAGTTCCACTTCAGCTTCCGGGAAAGTAGGCGATCGCGTCAATTGCGCCGCCAACTCCAAAATCTCCTCAAAATCTGCAGAAACCGTCTTCAAACTCACTAAAAAATAGTCTGTAGTAGAGTCGGCACTCAACCTCGCTCCCACCGATTCTACACGCTCGGCAATTTCCAGCGAAGACAGCCGATCGGTTCCCTTAGTCATTACCGCCGACAGCAAGTGACACAATCCTGCTTGTTCGGGCTGCACGTAGCGACTGCCCGCCCGCAGGAATATCCTAGCTGCAATAATATCTGCTGCTGGATTTTCTGCTGCCAAGACAACAATACCGTTGTCTAAAACCGTGCGCTGGATTTCATTTTTCATTGAATTCTTTGTTAACTGTTGGCTGTTGACTGTTGACTGTTGACTGTTGACTGTTGGCTGTTGACTGTTGGCTGTTAGTCATGATTATTCGTAGGATGGGTAGAGCGTGAGCGTTACCGATCATCCGATTTGAGATTGGGGATTTGAGATTTTAGATTGAGGGACAAATCTCAAATTTCCAATTAATAGACTGGGGTTTCATGTCTCAACCCAACCTAGTTGCTGTTAACAGTGAACAGTCAACAGTGAACAGTCAACAGTGAACTATTATTAGATTGGTTTGAGTACCACGGCCGTATAGCGTCGGGGAGAGAGATATTGTCGAGCTAGGCGCTGGAGGTCTAAGGGCCCAAATGCTTTAATCCTGGTGGGATAGCTAAGCGCTAATTCCGCAGTGGCGATCGTATTGTAATATCCGTAAAGACCCGCTAGCTGTCCCGGCGTTTCGAGCGAGAAAGCAAAATCGTTGCACAGCAAACGCTTACAGCGGAGCAATTCTACCTCGGAAACCGGCTCAGACTGCAATTGCCAAAGTCGATCGCAAATCCGAGATTCCACCTGTTCGACATCCTTCGCGTCCAAGACTGCACTGATAGTAAATAAACTCGATTCCCGTTGCAGCGAGAAAGTGCTCTCGATCGCCTGTACCAATTGTAATTCTTCCCGCAGTTCCCTGACCAAACGCGAAGTCCGCCCGTCTGCGAGCAACACCGACAGCAAATCCAAGCCGCAAGCACTTTGCAAGTGTTCAACTCCCGGGCCCGTCCAGGCCATGATCAGCCGCGCTTGTTCCAATCGGGGGATACAGAGTTCCTGACGGCGAATTTCTATCAGTGGCGGTTCCGCCTCTGCGGTTAATTTGGGACAATCCCACCGATCCGAAAACTGCTCAAATGCTTTCTCCGTAACATCTCTGGCTTGTTGTTCATCTATTCCCCCGACTACCACGACAGTCATATTTTCCGGCTGATAGTGCGATCGGTGGAAACAGCGCATTTCGTGGGGAGTTCGCGACATCAGCAGCTCTTCCGTGCCGAGTACCGATCGCCTGTAGGGATGTCGCTGGTAAACTGTTTCCATCATGGCTTGGAAACCCAGCCAATCGGGATTGTCTTGAGCTTGGCGGATTTCTTCTAGCACCACATCTCGCTCGCGATCGAATTCCCGATCGGGAATCGAAGCGCGCAGCAGCAATTCTGCCAGTGGCTGGGCAGTTTCTGCTAAATAATCGGCTGCTGCGTTGACGAAAAAATGGGCGTAGTCGTGACTTGTAGCTGCATTCGCGACACCGCCGCGATTTTCTATTACTTGGTCAAATTCTCCAGGGGGGATCGAATCCGTCCCTTTAAATATCATGTGTTCTAGAAAATGAGCCATTCCCGACCAAGAATCCGGCTCCAGCGTAGCGCCAGCCCTCACCCACACGTCTAGGGCGACCACGGGTGTGGCCGAAATCCGCTGGTGAATGACCGTTAACCCGTTGTTGAGCTTCCAGACATTGGCTGGGAACTCTAAAGCAGTGAGCAGTTGAGACAAGCTAGTTATTCTTAAACTTTAGTTAACTTCGGCTGCAACTATCGTAGCGCTTTAGGGCTCTGCGATCGGGATTAATTGATACAGAAATCATCACTCAGTCGATTTTAGATTTTAGATTTTAGATTTTAGATTTACTGCACAGATGAATCTGGGGGCTTGAACAAGAGTCTAAAATTTTGAGCCGATCGCGACAGGAGTACGTGGCACGGTATCGGTTTTTGGGCGGAGTCTTCTGCCATTAATCCTTACTCATCAAAAATTTGGGCGGAGCGTAGCGGAGGGTTGAAACCCCGTCCTAAAAGGACGGCTTTACATTTGCCTGATTTTGGTTTACCATAGTAATTAGAGTTTGGTAAGTGCAATGTTCAAGGCGTTTAAGTATAGAATCTACCCAACAACCGAGCAAAGAGACTTACTGGTTAAGTCTTTTGGTTGTTGCCG
>NZ_JANMZH010000850.1:0-17639 GCF_031383065.1 Microcoleus sp. OTE_8_concoct_300
ATTTTGCTTCCAGGTTGGATTTTAACCATTGCCCTTCAGTCTTTCCCTATTACTGGATCAGTCCCGGTTTCAACTCAAAATGAGTATATATCGCTGCAATCTTAGGTGGGTATTTCAACCAATTAAATTATAACATAAAGCCGGCCACTGAAGAAGGGGCCCCGGACCCAAAATTTTTGGTCAGAAGGAAGAAGGAAGAAAAAAGAACAGGACTTACGCTGCATTCCTTTTATTTTTACACTATCTGTAGTAGTAAAGTGGGCGGTCCGGCGCACCCTACTAATAACCTCAGGACTTACGAAACTGGCACATGGTGAAGGCGTGCTCGCGCCCTCACCCATCACCTTAACCAGTCCGGGCACTGACAAGTTGAGAGTCGCGACTAACGACAAAACTCAAGCCAGCACGAAGGACGTATAAAAACTCTGTGCTATTCGTTGGAAAATTGAGCAATTTCCTAGGGAACTCAAGCAACTAACCGGTATAGAATATTGCCAGTGCCGTCAAGCTAGAATTCAAAGAAATCCTATTGCTTGCCATCAACTGGTGTGGGGTTGGCGCTCAAAAGTTGAGCCGATAAAACTCGTCAAATAATATATCAAATTAAACACGGGCTTCTATCAAATCATTGAAGTGAGACACTAAAAATTCCCGATCTTCTGATGTTTATTGGGTAATTTTAGGGTGCTCGTACACGGATATGTGGCAGTTGCGTAAGTCCTGGTTATATTAAATATGGATTGAGATAGATTTTCCTGGTTTACTGTCCAAGGCAGCTTTGCCACAAGTTAAGACTAGCAAAAATGCTTAACGGAAAAAAGTTAAAATCTCTCAAGCTGAAAATCAGGGTCGCGACAGAAAAATCCCCAAAATAAGAGGTAAAACTGATGGCGACAGACATCCGACACCAGCCGGAAAACGGCTACCACTCACAACCAACTCAGCCTTCTCTAAGAGAAAATCCGAATAGCCGATCGCCCATGCGCCTGCCGAGAACCCTAAGTCCCCTTGAAACTTGGGGCTTTGGGATGACTGGTCTTATCACAGGCGTTACCGTTGCACCGGCAATCCACGTGGCGATCGGGCCAAATGCCATTTTCGTCTGGCTGCCCGCCGTATTGGTGGGGGTGATGCTGAACCTGCAAGTGAAACGCTTAGGGGAACATTGGCCAGAAATGTCAGGGGGAACGCCCAACTATATCACCAGGCTACTGAGCAACTATCCGCTTCTGGCTCGCTATACAGCGAGCGCCTACTTCTTCGGCTGGGCAGTATATCCGTCACTAAACGCGATCGTCATCACAGAGCTAATCAAAGCTAACCTAGAACCCTTGGGCATTGCCTGTCCGGAAACGGTGCTAAGAATTGGATTCACAATAATCGCTTATATAGTGGCGTTTAGCGGCACCCGCGCCTTGGGAATACTGCACTCATTTTTCATTTTCCCGGCAGTGGGATTCCTACTGGTGTTTAGCATTCAAGGCGTGGGATGGTTAGCCTTCTCCCCAGATAGCCCCGGATTTTTCCCCACCAGTTGGCCAACTTTAACCTTTGTTGACTGGGCCAAATGGTCATTCTTAGGAATCTACATTACTTGCGGTTGTGAAACGGCTTCCTCGTTTGTCGCCGACAGCCGCCGTCCAGGGGAAACTTTGCGGGCTCTGAGCTTAGCCGCTTGGCTGATTCCACCGGTGTTTCTAGGGAGTTCCTGGGTACTGATGCGCTTAGCAACCTCCCCAGAACTGGGCGAGGACTCGTTTAAGAACCTATTAGCTGCGGCATCACCATTTTGGGGTCAGTCAGCTTCATTAATTGTCACACTTCTGCTGGCCTCAAGCGCTCTTCTCGCTTCCGCCACTGGCGTTTCCAACGCTCCCCGCATTTTGTACCAACTCGCTCTAGATGGACACGTTTCACCCGTCTTCGCTTTCATCTCCCGACGGGGCGTCCTGGAACCAGCCCTGGTATTTTCCTTTTTAATCAGTTCGCTCGGTCTGCTTTGGGGAGATGTAACCAGGATCTCGGTGGTCGGTTGTGCTAGTTACCTGATTACCATGATGGCACTTTATCTGGGACTGTGGCTGCGGCGAGGAGCGCCAGAAGTGCGATGGCCTTGGTGGGCGGCAGGCTTCTTCTTCTTAGATGCAGTTGTTCTGGTGGTCGGAGGCTTTTTGAGCTGGAGTCGGGAAGATGTGACGATCGGCTTACTGTTGCCTGTGGCTATTTTGGCAGTGGATGCGGCTATCCGTCGCATTTCCTTTGCACCATTCCATCGGGCCTGGTGGATTCGGCATTACAGAACCAGGCGCCAGAGCCAGATCGTAGATTTTGTGGCGTTTCAGGTTATAGTTCTGATTTTGCTAGTCTGTAGCGCGGTCAGTATTGGCTGGGTTTTTAGATCCCAATTAGATGCCAACTCTAGTGTTGGCTCTAATCTTTTGGCAGTGCTGATCTTGACAGTCACTTTTGTCGGGGTGGCTGTTGCCTGCTGGACGAGCTTACCCCAAGTCGTCTCGATGGACGAGGCACGAGAGGCCGCGGAACAACTTTTTGTAATTGCCATAGACGCGATTGTAGTGCTCGATGAAAATGGGATGATTCGTCAGGCTAACCCAGCATCTGAGCGTCTATTTGAGTTGAGCAGAGGTGAATTGAGCGGGAGTCACTTGAACAAATTACTCCCCGGATTAGCTTTTGGGCCAGAACGGTGGCCCATCCGCAGCGAACAAACTCTTAACCTACCCGTAGGCGTCCTCGCCGAGCCGCTTCGGCATCGCGACTCGCGCATCCTAGAAGTTGCCATCTCAAACCGATTCTCCCAAGAGGCTTCGCTTTCCAATCAAGAGCTACAAGAATATGTGGTGATTCTGCGCGACATCACCGATCGCAAACAAGCCCAAGAAGCCCTACAAAAAGCTAATGAGGAACTAGAAATTAAAGTCAAGGAGCGTACATCTGAACTCAGCCATACTGTAGAGCAATTGCAGAATGAAGTTGAAGAGCGCCAGCGGATAGAAGAAAATCTCAAGGCTATGCAAAATCAGATTGTTGTCCAAGAAAAACTAGCTTCTCTGGGAAGTTTAACAGCAGGGATTGCCCACGAAATCAGAAACCCCTTAAACTTTGTCAACAATTTCTCAGAACTTTCTGCTGAATTAACCCAAGAACTGTTTGAAGAATTTGGAAATCAAGGAGAACGGTTAGCTCCCGAAACAAATGAATATATTGCCGAGCTATTAACCGATCTCAAAGCCAATCTTAAAAAAATCAATCAACACGGTCAAAGAGCCGACAAAATCGTTGGCAATATGCTTTTGCATTCTCGGGGACAAAGCGGTCACTGGGAAGCTACAGATATAAATAGTTTATTAGCCGAATATATCAATCTAGCCTATCACGGGATGCGAGCCAAGGAAGCTGGTTTTAACATTACCATAGAAACCGACTACGACAATGACATAGGCGAAATAGAGGTCGTGCCACAAGACATCGGCAGGGTTTTTCTTAACATTATTAGCAATGCTTGCTATGCAGCCTATAAAAAGCAGCAAGAAATGGGAGAAGAATTTTCACCGCTGCTTGACGTTAGAACTCGAAATCTTGGTGACGCGATTGAAATCCGCATTCGCGATAATGGCTCAGGTATAAAACCAGAGGTACTCGATAAAATTTTCAATCCCTTTTTTACGACAAAGCCACCAGCGGAAGGTACTGGTCTAGGTCTTTCTATCAGTCACGATGTTATCGTCCAGCAACATCGAGGAGAACTAAAAGTCGAAACAGAAGTAGGAAATTACACAGAATTTATCATCATATTGCCGAAAAAAAATAGTCGAAGTTAAGGAGTTAAAAAAATGAAAGTAATGGTGGTAGACGACGAGGAAGATATCCAGTCACTGTTCAAGCAGAAATTTAGGAAAGAAATCAAAGCAGGGCAAATTGAATTTCATTTTTCCCTGTCAGCAGAGGCAGCTTTGAACTACTTAGAAAACGAGGAAGAAGCGTCTATTGTCTTGATTTTATCGGATATTAATATGCCAGGAATGAATGGGCTAGAACTGCTTAGGATTCTCAAAGAAAAGTTTCCCGATCTCAAAGTTTTTATGATTACCGCTTATGGAGATGAGAAAAATTACCAAACCGCAATAGCTTATGGAGCTGATGACTATATTACTAAGCCTGTTAATTTTGATACACTCAAAATTAAAATAATCAACTTGGAGTAAACTCACAAGGAAACATAATTGGTAATTGCTAATTGGTAATTGCTAATTGAAAGCAGTCCTTCAGCCGATGAAAAACTGCTCGATTGCATTTTCCTTCTGTCCTTCTAGCGCGCTAGATTTTTATGAGTTTTAATAGCAACTAAAAAATTCATATGTCAGCAAAAATACTGTTTGTGGATGATGAACTCGATTTAGAATCTCTAATTTTCCAGAGATTTAGAAAAAAGATCCGCGCGGAAGAATGGCAGCTTTTTTTTGCCCATAATGGGGTAAAAGCGCTGGAAAAATTGGAAGAACACCCGGATCTAGATATAGTAGTGACCGACCTTAATATGCCTGAAATGGATGGTCTGACTTTACTCTCTAAACTTAATCAGATAAACCTCCCCTTCAAAACAATAGTTATATCCGCCTATGGCGACATGAAAAATATAAGAAATGCGATGAACTTGGGTGCTTTTGACTTTCTAACCAAGCCGATAGATTTTCAGGATCTAGAAATTACCCTCAACAAAACGCTGCGCGAGGTGCAACAGTTAAAAGAAAACCAGCATTTGCGGCAATCAGAAGCGTGGGCTAGAGAACAAGCTCAGCATTTACAGCGCTGTCTGCAAGACCTAAAAAAGACCCAAGCTCAACTTATTCAGACTGCAAAAATGTCTTCTTTAGGTCAAGTGGTTGGGGGGATTGCCCATGAAATCAACAACCCCGTCAACTTTATCTACGGCAATCTCAGCCACGTCAGTGATTATATCCAAGACCTACTGCACCTGCTGCATCTCTATCAGCAGCAGTACACTCCTCCCTGTTCTGAGATTCAAACTGAAATCGAAGCCATAGATTTGGAATTTTTGATAGCAGATTTACCCAAAATTCTGGTTTCGATGAAAGGGGGTGTTGGCCGCATTCAGAAGATTGTTTTATCTTTGCGTAACTTCTCAAGGTTGGATGAAGCTAACATAAAGGCTGTTGACATTCACGAGGGGATAAAAAGCAGCCTGATGATTTTGCATAATCGACTTCAAACAAGGGCAGCGTGTCCAGAGATTCAAGTGATAGAGGAGTACAGCGCTCTGCCTTTAGTCGAATGCTATGCTGCAGAACTAAACCAGGTGTTTATCAACATCCTTTCTAATGCGATTGATGCTTTGAATGAGTACAACAAACA
Organism: Microcoleus sp. OTE_8_concoct_300; assembly: GCF_031383065.1. Taxonomy (NCBI): domain Bacteria; kingdom Bacillati; phylum Cyanobacteriota; class Cyanophyceae; order Oscillatoriales; family Microcoleaceae; genus Microcoleus; species Microcoleus sp. OTE_8_concoct_300. The sequence continues at coordinate 5,395 of NZ_JANMZH010000850.1, forward strand.
ACGGTCACTAGATGACATCCGCGCTTGCCCGCTCGCCATTACTATTCGCACTTTTCTGCTAGAAGAAAACTCCCGTGTCGTCATTCAAATTCGGGACAATGGGCCGGGAATGACCGCAGATGTGAAAGACCGTATTTTTGAACCATTTTTTACTACTAAGCCTCTAGGTGAGGGTACTGGTTTGGGTCTCTATATCAGCTACCAAATTGTACGGGAGAAGCATGGGGGCGCATTGAAGTGTTTTTCAGAGGAGGGGCAGGGAGCGGAGTTCTGGATTGAAATTCCAATCAGACAAACTAAGTAAGTAGGCGGGATTAAACCGAATAATGTAACAATATGTAAATAGGCTTAAGTCAGCCAGTAGAGAGCATTTGGACACTTTACATCGTTTACATAGTTGCGTTTTAAAGCGCCGACTTACTTAGGGCGACACTCCACCTTAGCTAATCAATCGACTTCTATCAAACTCAGAGCCTATTCCAGCCATCGGGTTTGCCATTGTAGAAATTAGCCTTTTCATTACTCCTGAAATAATCTATAATAGGAGGTAAAGTAGATAACAATTACTTGTTACATAAGTTAATAAATCCCAGGAGTTCAAAAAATGTCGCCTACGACCGAAATGGCTTGCACTATGCCCGCTAAAATATTATTTGTGGATGACGAGCCAGATTTAGAATCTTTAATTTGCCAGAAATTTAGAAAAAAGATCCGCACAGGAGAATACCAAGTTTTTTTTGCACACAATGGCGTAGAAGCGCTTTCAACGTTGCGAGAGCAGCCGGATATAGATATTGTACTGACAGACATTAATATGCCAGTCATGGATGGTATGGCTTTGCTCGCGAAACTTAACGAGCTAGTTACTCTGGTCAAAACAGTAGTTATATCTGCCTATGGCGACTTGGCAAATATCAGAAAGGCAATGAACGGCGGGGCCTTTGATTTTTTGACTAAGCCTATAGATTTTCAGGATTTAGAAATTACAATTAACAAAACATTATGCCATGTGCAACAGCTTAAGGAAAATGAGCGCGCCCGCCAAGAAAGAGAGGATAAGTTGCGGCAATCGGAAGCGCGAGAACGAGAAAAAGCCATCCAACTAGAACTGGCACTGCAAAATTTACAGCGCACCCAATCTCAGCTTATTCAGACTGAGAAAATGTCTAGCTTAGGACAACTAATTTCCGGTATTGCCCACGAAATTAATAATCCCGTTAACTTCATCTATGGCAACTTAACTTATGTCAATGATTACACTCATCAGCTATTGAGTTTAATCACGCTTTACCAGCAGCACGATGCCCATAAATACCCTGAAATCGAAGCTTTAATTGAGCAAATAGAGCTGGAATTTATCCAAGAGGATATGCCTAAAATGCTGTCTTCGATGAAATTGGGGGCAGAACGTATCCGTCAGATTGTGCTGACTTTGCGGAACTTCTCGCGCCTAGACGAAGCTGAGATGAAACCCGTTAATATTCACGAGGGAATCGATAGCACTCTAGTGATTTTGCAGAGTCAGCTCAAGGCTAAGCCGAATTCTTCGTCTATTCAAGTTATTAAAGAATACGGAGATTTGCCCAAAATAGAATGTTATGCTTGTCAGTTGAATCAGGTATTTATGAATTTGCTAAGCAATGCAATTTATGCTTTGAATCACTATGATAAAGAACCCAGCCGGGAGCGAATTAAAAACGAGCCTAGGACGATTACGATTGCTACTTCTATGCTGACTCGCGAGTGGGTAAGAATCAGTTTTAAAGATAATGGGCCGGGGATGACAAGCGATGTAAGAAATCGGCTGTTTAATCCTTTTTTCACAACTAAACCTCTGGGTGATGGCACTGGCTTGGGATTATCGATCAGCTATCAGATTGTGGTGGAGAAGCACGGCGGAGATTTGAAGTGTTTTTCGCAGCCTGATCAAGGTGCTGAATTTGTGGTTGAGATTCCCATTAAGCATAGCGCTCAGGTACAAATGAAGGCGAGTTAAGGGGAATTAAATAAAAATCAGGGTAAAGTCTGGTAAAATCTAATCTCGCGATCGCACTTCCCCAATTTCTCTGTAATGTCTGAAGTCTCCCACACAGCGAAGGATCTAGCCGAAGTCCTCAATGACCTCACCGACCTCAACTTAATAATTGCCAGATCCCGAAAACTCCGAGCTTCCAGAGTTTGATTTTTAATAACAGCTTGACACTGCTGGCAAAGTATGCTATGGCTTCGATCGGCAAACAGATATCTAGCGGGGACATATCCTCCGAGTTCTCAGAGATAGAGAGAAAAAAAGCGGCGAAGGACGCGCTAGTGGCTTTTTAAACTGGCTAAAAGAAAGCAAAATCAGTAAAAGTCAAGCTTATTCGTTGTGCGAATTGATGGACGGAAATTTACGCCTTTGGTAGCGGTAGCCCCCGGCATCGCAGTCAGCGGGAGTGAAAGTAAATAGTAGATTTGGAGTCGGTTGTGAGCTTGTCAGTACCCCAAACCGCTTAAGGTGAGGGCGCGATCGCGCCTCACCTTAACCAGTTGCGTAAGTTTTGAACTAATGACTAATGACTAATGATTACCGATACTTTTTTGCTAACATTTGCTAACAAATACATAAGTTGAGAGCTGATCTCAACCAAGGCGTATCAACCGATGCCCGTAGAAATTTCTACAAGCACTTATATTTTTGCCTTCAGCTTGGTTATCGCTTACAGCTATTAGCCAATCTGATTATTTGCTTTGATACTGTAGAGGCAACTTATTTATATAGCGGTTGCGTACTATCAAGGTTTTTCACCTACATCTGAGTGGCTAAATTCATTGTATATGAGATAAAGACAAGAAGGCAAATGTAAGTGATTGTTAGCAAACGTCAGAAAAAGTCTTACTGTTAATCTACCTTCCTCCGACTACAACATTTTTAATGCGCAGATGGGGGCCGCCGACGCTTACGGGCAAACCATTCTGGCCGCCTTTACCGCAACCGCCGTAGGCATAAACCGAGTCGTTTCCTATAGACTCAATATCTTTTAACGTCTGAAATACATTGCCGCTTAAAGTGACATCGCTCACCGGTTCGGCCAATTTGCCGTCGCGAATCATAAACCCTTGAGCCGCCGCAAAGGTAAACATTTCGCCGTTGGTTTGTCCTCCCAACATCCGCACTGCATACACTCCTTCGTCAATGTCGGCAACCATTTCGTCAAAAGAATGTTCGCCAGACTCGATCGCAGTATTAGTCATCCGCACCAAAGGCATAAAAGTAGCGCTCAGAGCCCGGGCATTTCCCGTCGGACTTTCGCCCATTTTGCCTGCAGTCTCGCGATTGTGCATTCGAGTCGTTAAAACTCCATTTTTAATTAAATGCTTGCACTGAGCCGGCACGCCTTCGTCGTCGTATTTCAAAGTTCCCGGCAATCCCGGCACAGTTGCGTCGTCTATTACATTCAATTGTTCGATCGCCACCGGCTTGCCCAAAGTCAACAATTCCTGCATTTTCGGGTTTTCGTAAATGCCGTCTGCTTCCGACAAATGCCCGAAAGCTTCGTGAATAAAAACCCCCGACAAATAAGGGTCTAAAATCACCGGATACTGACCGCCTTTTACCGATTTTGCCTCTAGTTGGCCCACTGCTCGAACGGCAGCACTCTTAACACGATCTTCAATATTTGTCAAGACATCGTAATCCGATCGCGAGTGAATCGACTCGAACCCTTGGCGGACGACACCACCCTCGCCGCGGGCGATCGCCCCGAAACGCCCGGTCACGTCCAAGCGCTCTTGAGCGATGCAAGTGCCTTGAGAATTCACAAAATAAGTAATCCCGAACCTGTCGCTGTAACCAGCGATTGTCGTCTGAATTCGCGGGTCGTAATCTAACAGCAACTGGTTGTAAGATTCGAGCAATTTCCGCTTTTGGGCTAAAGTTATAGAGCGCGGATCGCGGCCCAATTCCACCGCTACATAATCTTGAATCGGGGTGACATCTGCTAGTAGAGTTTTTTCGCTGCCCACCAAACGAGACTGGACTACAGCTTCTTCAATGCGGTCTTTTAATTCAGCTAAACCGTTAAAAGTTACAAAACTCCAGCCGCCTTTGTGACAGGCGCGGATGCCGCCGGCGAGACTAAAACTGCGGTTGACAGCATCTAACTGAGGGCCGCGAAAACTAATCGCAGTTGACTCGCTTTGTTCGAGGCGAACTTCTAGATAATCTACGCGATCGCGGTAAGGTGCGATCGCTTCCATCAACTGTTCTTGCATCAAATTGCCCCTATGAATGATTCGCGCCTAGCGCTAAAAAAAATTATTGCTAACCCTATTTTAGCCAATAACTCCCGTCTTTCGGGTGCGCGCTGCCTCACCACAGCGGTGGGGAGCCCACACCCTAGCCGATAAATGGCGAGTCAACAAATTTTAGATTTTAGATTTTAGATTTTAGATTGATCCGTCCTGAGCCTGCGCGTTGGAATGAATCCGGGGGCTTATGACCACATTACTTTCGGTCAGTCGATGGTATATTTAAAACTTTTTCCAGAGAATTGATGATGAGAGGCTTGCCTCTCGCCGACGTTCGGCGGGCCTCCTAGAACACACAAAACTCGCGCCGGCTTGCGAGAAGCCCGGTATCCCGGAAATCTTGCATCGGCATGGAGAAATGAAACTAAACTATATCTATCTAAAGACGTAAAAATATACCTTAACCGCCTGCAGATGGAATACTTTAAGGTTAAAAAGTTCCAAATTTCACCGTATTTAGCCGCAATTTCGGCATCACTAGCAATTTTGGTGGGAGTTGGCATTTTAGATAGATCGGAACAACAGCGGTTTTTGCAGTACAACCGCGCTACGACGCTCGATCGGCTCAGCACAGTCCGTTCCAACCTCGAAAGCTCTTTAAATTCGCGGCTATTTCTGATCCGGGGTTTGGTGGCTTACGTTTCCAACAACCCAAACATCACCGAAGCCCAGTTTGCAGCGACGGCGAGAATTCTGGTGGCACAGCAAACCGGCATTCGCGCCATAACTTTAGTTAAAGGCACGAGGATCGCTTACATTTATCCGCGGGAGGGAAATGAACGGGTGCTCGGGGTTGACTTGATGGCGCTACCCGAACACCGACAAATCGTCAAAGATGTCATCGACACCAAAAAAAGTTTGCTCGCAGGGCCCGTGAAATTATTGGAGGGGGACATGACGTTCATCAGCCGATCGCCCATTTTTCTCACACCCTCCGGCGGCGAGCCCGAAACAGCAGTTTACTGGGGCTTGACAGGCCTGATCATCGACAAAAATACCGTAATTAAGGAAGCGGGACTCAACGACTCCTCGGCCAAGCTGCAATACTCTCTGCGGGGCAAAGACGGTTCGGGAGCATCCGGCGCAGTGTTTTTCGGTGACGAGTCAATTTTTCAGAACAATCCCGTACTGCTGGAAGTCACTTTGCCCAACGGTTCCTGGCAGTTGGCAGCAATTCCGGCGGGGGGATGGCGTGCGAATTCGCCGTTTCGGGGGTGGCTGCTATTTGGAGGCGGCTTGCTGGCTGTTTTCAGCGGGGTGGCGGTTTTTACCTGGGTGTATGGCCCTGTGAAGCTGCGGGCAAGCGAAGCTAAGTATCGGCAATTGGTTGAGAATGCTAACAGCATGATTGTGCAGTTAGACAGTGAAGGCAAGATTACTTTTTTTAACGAGTGTGCTGAAACTTTTTTCGGGTATTCAGAAGCTGAAATCGTCGGCAAAAGTGCGATCGGCACAATTATACCGAAAACAGAGTTATTTGAAATTGACCTCGCGACCAAGATTCGAGACTGTTTGGCACAGCAGGAAAAATACTTCCAAAACGAAAATGAAAACATCCGCAGCAATGGAGAAAGGGTGTGGATAGCGTGGACAAATAAACCTTTACTAGATGCGAAGGGAAATTTGGCAGGACTGCTTTGTATCGGGACGGATATTAGCGATCGCAAACAAGCTGAAATCGCCCTGCAAGCTTCTGAAGCGGAACTTCGAGCTTTGTTCGCTGCCATGAACGACGTAATTTTCGAGATTGATATTGAGGGACGGTTCCTGAAAGTTGCCCCGACCAATCCCCAATTATTGTACAAGCCGACGGCAGAATTTGCCGGTAAAAAAATCAACGATTTATTCGATCCAGAAATGGCAGAAATTTTTCGGGAGCAAATTCGCACCGCCCTAGCTACAAATCAAACCAGTAATTTTGAATATAACCTGGAAATTGCCAGCTTACAGAAGTGGTTTGCCGCTACCATTTCGCCAATGAAAGAAAACACGGTTTTGTGGGTTGCCCGCGACATTACGGAGCGCAAGCAAGCTGAAAACTGGTTGACCGGTCAAAAACAAATTTTAGAAATGATTGCTAAGGGCGCTCCTCTGGGTGATACTTTAAATACCTTAGTTGAAATTATGGAGCAGCAATCTAGAGATGTCATCGGTTCGATATTGCTTCTAGCTCCAGACGGCGAACATTTACTGCACGGAGCCGCACCCAGTTTACCCGACAGTTACAATGCTGCTATTCATGGCAGAGCCATCGGTCCGGATGCAGGCTCCTGCGGCACTGCTGCCTTTACCCGCGAACAGGTGATCGTTACAGATATTGCCAGCGATCCTTTGTGGGAAAATTATCGAGATTTAGCCTTGAGTTTTGGACTGAGAGCTTGCTTGTCTATTCCTATTTTCTCATCTCAGGGTCAAGTTTTGGGAACTTTTGGAATGTATTATTCCCAACCGTGCCACCCCCCAATTGTCGATATGCAATTGATAGAAGCGGCGATGAATTTAGCAGGAATTGCGATCGAACGCAACCAGGCAGAAGAAAGTCTCCAACAACTCAATCAAGAACTAGAAAATAGAGTCAAAGATAGAACTGCTCAATTGATGCAAACTGAAGAACGCTGGCAGTTAGCACTCAAAGGCAACAATGACGGCATTTGGGACTGGAACTTGCAAACAGGGGAACTATTTCTGTCCGATAGATTTAAGGAAATCACCGGATACGACGAACACAGCCCCATTCTCGATTACTTTGAGGAATTGAACAAGGGCACGCATCCCGACGATTTAGCCTTAGTAATGCAAGCTCTCCAAGACCATTTAAACAAGAAAACGCCGCATTACATCATCGAATACCGCTGCTGGTGCTACAATAGCGCCTACAAATGGATATTGAGTCGGGGACAAGCTTTGTGGGACGCATCTGGAAAAGCAGTCCGCATGGTTGGTTCAATTACTGACATCACGGAACCCAAACAAGCAGAGGAAGCACTACGGGAAAGCGAGGCAAGATACCAAAAGCTGTCTGCTAATTTGCCGGGAATAATTTATCAATTTTTGTTGCGTGCAGATGGCTCTGCCAGTTTTCCTTACATAAGTCCTGCTTGCCGAGAAGTTTTTGAGTTAGAACCCGAAGATGTTATGAAAGATGCGGCTTTGATAGGAAATTTGATTCATCCCGACGACCGCCAAAGTCATGACGAATCAGTTGCTATTTCTGCCCAGACTTTGCAACCTTGGCAGTGGGAAGGACGGATGGTGCTACCTTCAGGCAAGATTCGCTGGTTGCAGATAATGTCGCGTCCTGAAGCTAAAGAAAACGGCGCTTTTCTTTGGGACGGCATCGCCGTTGATGTTACCGATCGCAAGCAAGCTGAGTTAGCGTTGCAAGAAAGCCAGCAGTTCATTAAAAAAGTAGCGGATGCTACTCCCGGTATTTTGTATCTCTACGACTTGGAAGAACAGCGAAATATCTACACTAATACTTCAATGTTCGCGCTTTTGGGCTATACCAGCGACGAAATTACAGCGATGGATTCGTCAATGATGCCTCAGTTAATACACCCGGAAGATTTTCCTAAAATTGTGAAACATCACGCCAGCTTTGGAGGAATTAAAGATGGCGAAACTAGGGAAATTGAGTACCGGGTACTGGCAGCAGACGGTCAAATTTTGTGGCTGCAAAGTCGGGATACTATTTTTAGTAGGAATGCGGACGGTCAGCCTAAGGTAATAATTGGAGTTTCCCAGGATATTACGACTCGCAAGCAAGCAGAGGAAGCACTGCGGCAAAGCGAGGAACGAGAAAGAGAAAAAGCTCGAGATTTAGAGTCAGCGCTGCTGGAATTGCAAGCTACTCAAACTCAGCTCATTCAAACAGAAAAAATGTCTTCTTTGGGGCAATTAGTGGCTGGCATAGCTCACGAAATTAATAATCCCGTTAACTTCATTCACGCTAACATTGATTATCTCAACCAGTATACAAAACAGTTGCTCGATCTGGTGACTCTTTACGAACAGGAGTATCCCGAACCTAATTCAAAAATTGTCGATCGCATTCAAGAGATAGATTTGGATTTCATGGCTGAGGATTTAAGAAAAGTTGTGGGTTCGATGCAGGTAGGAACCGAGCGCATCCGGCAAATTGTGTTGTCCCTCAGAAATTTCTCGCGGCTGGACGAATCGGCAATGAAGCCGGTCGATATTCACGCGGGAATTGAAAGCACTTTGTTAATTTTGCAGCACCGCTTGAAGAGTCACGACAGCAGCCCGGAAATTGAAGTAATTAAGGAGTTTGGGAAACTGCCGCTGGTGGAGTGCTATGCCAGCCAACTGAATCAGGTGTTTATGAATATTATTGCTAATGGAATTGATGCTATTGAAGAACGATATCAAAAGTTATCTGTTCCACGATCGGAGACTCCTAGTGGCCGGATTGCTATTTGCACTCGTGTAACAGCCCAGAACACTGTGATGGTGGAAATTTCGGACAACGGTACGGGTATGCCGCAGGGGATAGTCGATCGAATTTTTAACCCGTTTTTTACTACAAAAGCTGTGGGGAAAGGTACGGGGTTGGGAATGTCTATCGCGCACTCGATTGTGGTGGAAAAGCACAACGGCAAGATTGAGTGTATTTCCTCCATAGGATGCGGAACGACTTTTCAGATTGAGATTCCCATCGACAAAGTGTCTAAGTAGTAGGGTGCGTCAGTCGATTTGAGATTTGAGATTTGAGATTTTAGATTGACTCGACAGTGGTAGGGTGCATCAGTCGATTTTAGATTAGACCTCTTGCAAAAATAACTAGGACGGGCAAGATGCCCATCCCACAATAAAAAATAAATCTTGTGGGTGCATCTTGCCCGTCCAATAAATTTATGAAAAGGACTTTTGCAAGAGGTCTATTTTAGATTGACTCCATAGTGGTAGGGTGCATCAGCAGTTCTTGATTTTCAGGCGCAGCGCCCGGAGCCATAAGCTGACGCACCACAAGTTAACGACTAAGATAGATTGAAGCTGCGAATGAAGCGGTGCTGCATCAAACCTTTAACTGTATAAAAATTGACATGATGGGATTAATGCTGGAAGCGCTGGAAATAATGGGACACAATGTCCGCTGGATGTCTTGGAATTTGTTTTTGGGTTTAGTACCGCTGGGTCTGAGTTTTTTGCTGTTCCGCAAACCTCGATCGCGCTGGCTGCTGTGGTGTACGGGCATTATCCTGGGCGCTACTTTTTTGCCCAGCACGCGCCATGTTTTGTCCTATCTGAAGCATATTGTGCAAGATGTGGGCAAAACTTACGTTTTGGGGGCGATCGCGATTACACTGGCACTGATGGCTGTAGACATCTGGGTACTGCGGCAGCGCGGAGTTCGCTCTTTCCGCTGGTGGGGCGGTTTTTTCTGGTTTATCGCATTTTTGCCCAATGCACCTTACGTTTTGACGGATATCATTCACCTGATCCGCCAGATTCAAGAGGGGAACTCGGTGTGGACTGTGACTCTAGCTTTGATCCCGCAGTATCTGGTGTTTATGCTGGTCGGGTTTGGAGCTTATGTGCTGTCGGTGATGAATTTGGGTTACTATTTGAAGCAACAGGGTTGGAGTAAATTTATCCTGGCAACGGAGATAACTATACACGCACTTTCGGCGATCGGCATTTATTTAGGGCGATTTATACGCTTCAACACTTGGGACATTGTTACTAACCCCGATGCGCTGGTTAACACCGTAATGAACGATTTGATTGGCAAGCGTCCGGTTTTAGTAATGGCTGTAACTTTTGTAGTAATTGCTGTTTTGTATTGGGTAATGAAACAAGTAATTTTAGGGATTAGCCAGCGGTTTTACAGCAGCCAATCGCAGCCGGAGTTGGTCGGCGACAGCGCGACTTTTTCCAGCTAGATCGAGAAAGAGATTTGAGATTTGCTCCACAACTAACGTCCCAACTTTTTTGCTCTCCCGGCCTAATTGCTCTGCAAATGTAGCAATGGGCCTGACGATGAGAACGTTCTTAATTGTTGAAACTCTTGCTTTTATTGTCTTGGGCATAAGTGCCTTCAAATCCGACTGCCGAAAGGCTAATGCTATATCAGTCTTTCGGTAATAGCAATTTTTTACCTAAACTCTTGAAGAAATTAATGCGGCAATGGGTAATAAAACTTGATATGTTAGAACAGTCGGAGTAGTTCTGTAAAAAGCAAAGATGAATCGATTTGACCGTCAGTTGTGGGAGAGATTTATTGCGATCGCTCAGCCTTACTTTTATCCTTTAGAGCCTGGGGGAGGCAGGGTCTTTTTGGGATTAGTGGCGCTGTTGTTGATATTTCTGTTCGCTGCTATGTTTGTGGCTGTCAGTGTTGTCAGTTTGGGTTCTCAAGTCTTTTTTCCAGAGGCTTTTAACGGAGTTGCGGCTGGCTTAGCTACTTTGATCAAAGGAATTATCTACTCACCGACAATTGCGATCGTGGGTTTAATGCTAATCATCCCCCTGGCTGCTTTTGTCTTTTTCAGAAGCAAGTTGATACCGCGCTGGAAGCAGTGGGTAATGTTAGCTCTGCTGCTATTTTTGTCACTGTCTGTTAGCGGAATTAACGTAGTCATTAGCTATATTAGTAATTTTTTCACGACAGCACTGGCTGAAAAAGATCAGATGACTTTTTGGCGGTTTATGTGGGTTTATGCTGGAGTTTTTATTATCGGTACCCCGATAGTTGTTATTTACCGCTATACCCAAGATAAACTGGGACTGTATTGGCGAGAGTGGATGACTGATAGTTTCCTGGATAGATATTTTCAAAACCGCGCTTATTACGAAGTAAATTCTCAGAAGGAAATTGACAATCCCGACCAGCGAATCGCTGAAGATATCAAATCATTCACTAGCACGAGTTTGGAATTTTTGCTACTGATGTTGGGATCAGTTATTGATGTTATTTCTTTTACGGGTATTCTGTGGTCTATTTCTAAAGGTCTTTCGATCGGACTAATCATTTATGCTGTCTTTGGGACGGCAGTGATGGTAATTTTTGGCAAAAGGTTGATAGTTTTGAACTTCAATCAGCTCCGCAAAGAAGCTGACTTTCGCTATGGCTTGGTTCACATTCGGGACAATGCAGAATCAATTGCTTTTTACCGGGGAGAAGCACAGGAATCGGTGCAGGTGAAACACCGATTTTTAGAAGCAGTTCGGAACTTTAATTTGCTAATTGGCTGGCGGCGGAATCTGGAATATTTTACACGGTCTTATAAATATGCAACTTATATTATCCCCTCTTTGTTTCTGGCTTCTATCTACTTTGCAGGTGAGATAAGATACGGCGATATAACTCAAGCTGAATTTGCTTTCCGTCAGGTTTTAGAGGCATTTTCTTTGGTTGTCTATAAGATTGAAAGCTTGAGTGCTTTTGCAGCGGGAATTAATCGTTTAGCCACGTTTAATGAGTCTTTAAGAGATGAAAAAAGTGCTGTTCAACTAGACTTTAGAACAATCGATACAGTTATAAGTTCGCAATTGACACTGGAACACGTTACTTTAGATACTCCGCACCATCAAAAGACTTTAATTAGGGATTTGTCGGTAGCCGTGTCGCCCGGTGAAGGACTGTTAATTGTCGGTCAAAGCGGTGCTGGGAAGAGTTCTTTGCTGCGGGCAATTGCGGGTTTGTGGGACTCGGGAACGGGCCGTTTGGCGCGGCCGGAACTCGGAGAAATGCTGTTTTTGCCGCAGCGTCCTTATATGATTTTGGGTAGTTTGCGATCGCAACTTCTCTATCCCAACAGCAGCAGTGAGGTTGATGAGGAAAAATTGCGCCACGTTTTGGCATCAGTAAACTTAGCAGATTTGCCGGAAAGATTGGGCGGTTTTGATGCGGATTTAGATTGGGCGGAGATTTTGTCGCTGGGAGAACAGCAGCGTTTAGCTTTTGCTAGATTGTTGTTGACGGAACCGCGATA
>NZ_JANMZH010000004.1:0-4192 GCF_031383065.1 Microcoleus sp. OTE_8_concoct_300
CCGAAGTATTGGGAATGTCAACTGTCAACTGTCAACTGTCAACTGTCAACTGTCAACTGTCAACTGTCAACTGTCAACTGTCAACTGTCAACTGTCAACTGTCAACTGTCAACTGTCAACTGTCAACTGTCAACTGACTGATAAACCTTTTCTACCATTTGAGCCAAGCGTTTCATAGCAGTTTCAATCTCATCATTTGTCGCCGTCAAACTGATGCGCAAACACTCGTGCTTGTGCTGCCAATCTTCCCGCAAACCAGGAAAGAAAGAACTTCCAGGCACCACAATTACGCCGACTTTCTTCAACTCTTGATACAGTTCCCAATCAGTTATTGGCAAATCTTTCAGCCACAACCACGCAAAAATTGCTCCTTCGCCCCGGTGCAAAAACCACGGCAAATCCTTCGGCATTGCTTGTTCTAGAGTGCTTTCTACGATCGCAAATTTGCTTTGATAGTACGGCCGAATTACGTTGATGGAAATATCGGCAAGAGCGCCGGAAGCAATGGCCCGAGTTGCGATCGCCTGTCCGTATCTCGGCGAATGAATGCACATATTGGTCTGAAAAGATTCTAATATTTGAATTATTTTTTCATCGCCGATCGCAATTCCGATTCTTTCACCCGGTAATCCGGCTTTCGACAAACTCATACAGTGCACGATATTGCCCCCAAAAATCGGCGTCATTTCGGTAAAATTCAAAGACGGGAAGGGAGGGCCGTAGGCGGAATCAACCAACACCGGCACGTCGAAAGCGGCTGCTAAATCGGCAATTTTCTTAACTTCATCGTCGGTGAGAACGTTGCCGGTGGGGTTGCAGGGACGGGAAAAAATGACGCAACCGGTGGTTTGGTCGATCGACAGTTGGCTGAAATCCGGGCGGTATTTGAACCTGTGAGCACCCGCATCAATATCGAGGGTGGGTTTGCAGGCGACTACCGCTTCGGGAATCAAGCTAACGCCGCCGTAACCCGTGTAGTCTGGGCTCAACGGTAGGACGATATTTTTAAGGCTACCTCCCCTAGCCCCCCCTTGGTAAGGGGCGGATGGGGGGGGTGCGGTGTAGCCGCCGAAAGCGTTGGCTGCGTAAAAGTAAATCGATTGACTTCCGGGAGTAATTAGGATATTGCGATCGGTCAAATTCAATCCGTAACGCTGGTTGAAATCCGCCAAAACCGCATTGATAAACGGCTGATAACCTTGACTGGAACCGTAGCGACAAACCACCTCGCCGTATTCCGGGCTCGCCAAAAGTTCCGCAGTGCAGTCGCGCCACAACTGCTCGACTTCCGGCAAAATCACCGGATTTCCGGCGCTCAAATTGATAAACTCCTGCCCGCTGCCGGCTCTGAGAGTTTCAATAATATCTTTCATAATTGCCCGAACTCCCGTGAGGTGGGACATCTGAGCGCCAAATTGAGTCAGGGCAGGGTTCATAGCAAATGCAGCGACAATGATAGAAGTTTACAGTTTACCCATAATAACTCTAGTCGCAGGCGTTAGCGTAGCTTGTCTGGGGCATCGGTTGTCGATCGAGCGTCTGACTACTTCAATAAACTCGATCGGACAGCATTTTGTTTTTTCCCCTGTACGCGCGCCGGATCATAAGATTCTGGGCATTTGTGGAGCCCTATCGAGCGATCAAACAGTGTTTTTTACCTAAAAATTAGCGAACCGAACAGCACTATCTAATTGAAGAGTTTAGGTAAGATTTCACGCCGCCGCCCCCGATGAATTGCTCATACTTGACAGCAGCCATTAGGAGAATCTAAGATTAGCAGTACGACCCGAGGGCAACAGAATTTTCTTGGCTCCCGTTTCTGCTATAATTGCAGGTTCAATCCAGCCTCAAGAATCAGATTTGTTGCTAGCTCATTTTCATGATTCGCGGTTGGCTGACAGCGGTGCATTTCATCATCAATTCGGCTAAAGCCAAGATAGCTCGTAACGTCGCCCTTTGAGTGGTGTTACATAACAAATACGTAAATCCCAACCAAAATTAACAACCGTAAAATTTAACACAACAATGACACACTTTCCACTTACACAATACGAGGAACTTACAGATCCTAAAGCCAAAGCAGTGTACGAAGAAATATTGACAGACTTGGGGTTTGGCATCGTCCCCAACCTGTTCAAGTCAATGGCAATCAACCCTGACTTATTAGAAGCAAATTGGAAAAAATTCCGGGGAACAATCCTGCAAGGAGACTTACCCCGCACGCTTAAAGAAATGGTCGGCGTCGCTATTTCCCAATCAAATAATAGCGAGTACGCTCTTCGAGTTCACCTGCACGGATTGTCAGCGTTGGGCATGAGCGAAGAAATCCTGCGAACCCTAGTTTCTGACTTTGCCAATTGCCCTTTGCCAAAACGTGATAAAGCCGTAATTACCTTTGGCTTGCTAGCTGCTACAAAACCCCTGGAAATGACAGAAAGTGATTACCAAAACCTGCGGGATTTAGGCCTAGATGATTCAGAAATATTTGAGATAATTGCGACAGCAGACTTGTTTAGCTTTGTCAACCGATATACTGATTCAATAGCCCTCGAAATAGATGCTTTGTAATCTATATTTTATACCCATATTATGGGCGAGCGGCTAGAAGATCTAGAGCGAGAAGAACTTCTGTTGACAGCCCGCCGTTTGTTAGCAGAAGCTCAAGCGCTTTCCATCCGCATTTCCGCCGTCAACGAAATTGCCACTGCCATTAACCGCACCCTCGATCTCAACCAGATTTTACGAGTAGTAGGCAAGCAAGCCAAATGGCTGCTCGACTTTGAACACTGTAGCGTTTGCCTGCACAGCACTAACGCTTGCATGACCTTATTTGGCCCGCATATCCCTGTAGATATTTCAGTCCTGACAGAGGGCGGCCCTATTAAGAAGGCTTTCACCACACGTCAACCTCAATTAATTCAAGAAGCGGGTGCTACTGCTATTTTATCCCCCTACGCTTCGCAAATTATCCTTCCCTTGGAAAGCGAAGGTAAGGTTTTAGGGACAATTAATTTTGCCACAACCACGCCGCGAGCTTACACTCAAGAAGACTTGCGGATTGGCTATCTTTTGGCTTTGCAACTATCCTCAGCCATCCGCAATGCTGAACGCTTTAAAGAGATAAATAGCCTGTATGCCGAGCTCGATGCCGAAAAGCACAAATCTGACCAGCTACTGTTGAACGTTCTCCCGGTTGAAATTGCCGAGGAACTCAAAAATAACGGCAAAGTCGAACCACTTTATTATGATTGCGTATCGGTTTTATTTACTGACTTTAAAGGCTTTACTCAGTTATCTGAAAAAATGACGCCGCGAGAGTTAGTTGACGAACTAGACTATTGTTTTTCTTATTTCGATCGCGTGATGGATAAATACTCTATGGAAAAATTAAAGACTATTGGCGACAGCTATATGTGTGCGGCGGGAATTCCTAAGCCTCGCCCAACACACGCCTTTGATGCTGTACTTGCTGCCATAGAAATTCGACAGTTCATGGATTTGCGAAAAATGCATAAAGCTCAACAAAATATTGCTTATTGGGATATCCGGATTGGCATTCATTCAGGCCCAATACTTGCTGGGGTAATTGGCAATAAAAAGTTTGCCTATGATGTCTGGGGAGATACAGTTAATACTGCATCTCGGATGGAATCTTCCGGCGTACCTGGAAATATCAATATCTCTCACGCAACGTTTGAATTAGTTAGAGATTTTTTTGAATGCGAATACCGAGGAAAAATTCCTGCTAAAAATAAAGGCGAGTTGGATATGTATTTGGTTCATTATCTTAAATAAATTTTGGAAGGGCTAATTGCTAAAAAAGGATGGCTAACCGAGCCTTTATACGATTTTAGATTTTAGATTTTAAAAGTGGGAATGACTGATAACTATAGCAATCCTAAATCAGTTTCAATAACTGGTTAACTTCCAAGCTCTGCCTGGGAACCGATGTCCAGAGGCTCTGCCTCGGCTGCGACAATGGAGGCAGAGCCTCCGGATATGCGTTACCAGGCTCTGCCTGGTAACGAGTATAATCATTTAGGATTGCTATTAGGACTTACGCATTGACAGAATAACAAAATAGTGCATTGATAAAGATGGGTCGTTTACTTTCTAGGTATCGGACAATCAGAGAAATTACTAAACCATCGACAGCACAATGCAATCTAGACCTCTACACCTTATTTTTGCT